>CASEML010000070.1 GCA_949289145.1 uncultured Eubacteriales bacterium
AGACAGCGGGCAAATGGCGAAAGTCGGTGCCGACAACACTGAATGCTAATCCTGTATTTACTAACTGGGGATGACCTAAACCTGGTAACAGGCATGGTCACACAGCTCCCATAGTAGTCCGAGACGTTAATGACGTTCACATGGCGAAGGGGAGCAGCTTATCAGAAAATACTAAAATGAAGGAAGGTGCGAGAGGCATTGAGAAATCCAACTGAGGTATTGAAAAATTTGATGGAAAAATCAAAGAATGAAACTTACAGATTTCAGAGGTTATACAGAAATCTGTACAATCCAGAGTTTTATTGGCTTGCGTATAAAAATATCTACGCAAATGATGGCAGTATGACTGCCGGAGCTGATGGAACAACGATTGATGGCATGGGTAACGAGAGAATTGAGAGAATTATTTTATCCTTGAAAGAACGCAGTTACCAACCCAAACCTGCAAGAAGAGAATATATTGCAAAGAAAAACAGCAGTAAAAAGCGTCCTCTAGGTATTCAGTCGGGGGATGATAAACTTGTGCAGGAAGTCGTTAAGATGATTTTGGAGAGTATTTATGAGCCTGTGTTCAGTAATAAATCACATGGGTTCAGACCAAACAGAAGCTGTCAGACAGCACTGAAACAGATACAGAACACCTTTACTGGTGCGAACTGGTTTGTAGAGGGAGATATACACGCATGTTTTGACAGTTTTGACCACCATGTAGTTATTGACCTCTTGAGAAAGAGGATTGATGACGAAGCGTTTATCCAGCTTATATGGAAATTCCTAAAGGCAGGATATATGGAACAATGGACGTTCAATAGAACTTACAGCGGAGTACCGCAGGGTTCGGGAGTCAGTCCAGTGTTGGCAAACATTTATCTTTATGAATTGGATAAATTCATGGAAAACTATGCAGAAAACTTCAATACAGAAGCTAAGAGGAAACATTTTTCTACTGCATATAAGTCCAGTGTCGGTAAGGCATACAGATATAGGAAAAAGGGCAGAGAGATATGGGATAGTCTGTCCGATGAAGAAAAGAAAATCAGATGTAAAAATCTTAAGGAACTGGAAATGATTGAAAAATCTACAACACCTTATGTCTATAACGACAGTAATTATAAAAGGGTGCAGTATACGAGATATGCGGATGATTTTATCATTGGAGTTATTGGTAGCAAAGCAGACGCAGAAGCTATCAAGAAAGACGTGAAAATATTCCTGCAAAAAGCATTGAAATTAGAAATGTCAGACACTAAGACAAAGGTTACGCACACTGGAGACAGAGCAAGATTTTTAGGTTACGATATTACCGTATCAAGAGTACAAACACTCAAAAAGACTTCTAATGGAAAAGTTCAAAGATGTCAGACAGGAGTTGTTAAACTGTATGTTCCACGCGAAAAATGGGTGGGTAAGTTAATTGAGTACAAAGCAATAAAAATCAAAATCAACGAAAACGGAAAAGAGAGATTTGTAGCCCTTCACAGGGGAAAACTGGTAAACCAGAGCGACATTGAAATTCTCGCAAGATACAATGCAGAAGTACGTGGACTATATAATTATTACTCCATAGCGAATGACTCCTTTAAAATAGGGAGATTTGCCAATGTAATGAAATACAGCATGTATAAAACATTTGCGTGCAAGTATAAGACAAATGTTCATGAGATTAAGCGGAGATATTGCAGAAACGAATTATTTACAGTTGCGTATGAAACAAGGCAGGGAACGAAAACTACAACATTCTACAGGGATGGTTATAAAAGGAAGGAATGTGCTACAAAGTTTGATAATGTAAGCGAGCTTCCACAGTTTTCAAAATATGCTAAGACTAACACTCTCAAACAGAGAGTGGAACGTCATACTTGTGAATTATGCCAAAAAGACTGTAGAAATCTGGTAATACACCAAGTTAAGAAACTCAAAGATTTAAAGGGAAATACAGAGTGGGTACTTCTCATGCGAAAAAGGAGACGGAAAACACTCGTAGTATGCCCCGAATGCCATAATTTAATTCATTCATAACACCGCAAATGATAAGCGGAAAGCCGTATACATCGAGAGGTGTACGTGCGGTTTGGGAGGGAGTGGATGCAAGTCCTTTTCGAAGGATGAGCTGAAGCTTACCTCATGATACCACGTTATTCCTTGGAGGAAAGGAAAAGACCACTTTAAAAGAGCTGGCAGAAGTTTTGGGTAAAGAAACCATTGACCTTTATAATACCTCAGATACAAGAGGAACGTCGCAGTCCTACGGTTTGAATTATCAAAAGACCGGAAAAGAACTTATGAGTCAGGATGAGATTGCAGTCATGGATGGTGGCAAATGTATTATGCAGCTTAGAGGTGTGAGACCTTTTTTCTCAAACAAATTTGATATAACGAAGCATAAGCAGTACAGGTTGTTATCTGACTATGATGAAAAGAATGCCTTTAATATTGAAAAGTATGTCAAGAACCGCTCAAGGCTTGTAGTAAAGCCGGATATGAAGGTGGATGAGGTATTTGATGTAGGGGCAATCGAAGTATAACTTTTGGACAAAATGTCCAGAAGTAAAAAATTGAATATGGAATTTATAAACTTTTGGACATGATGTCCAGAAGTAAAAAGAAAAACTGAATATGGAACTTATAAACTTTTGGACTTTTTGTCCAGAAGTAAAAAAGGAGTTTTGAATGTACGCTAGAAGAAAGAAAAAGCAGCCGATACCGCCAATCGCCAAACTGAAAGTATCGGTTGCCCCAAGGGTTCTTCTTAAAGAATTACCCTGTTCTTATTATAACATGAGGATGGGGGAAGTACATATCAGAACTCTTTCTTTTGATTACAACAACACAAAATTTTAGAGAAAGAAAGAGGAATTAGAATTATGGCATTTTTTACAACAGCAGTAACAGGATTAAAAACAGTAGTAACAGCAATCGGAGCAGGTGTAGGTGTATGGGGTGTTATCAACCTTTTGGAAGGTTATGGTAACGACAATCCGGGTGCAAAGTCACAGGGCATCAAACAGCTTATGTCCGGTGGAGGTATTATTATCGTAGCACAGACGGTGATCCCACAGCTTTCCACTTTGTTCCAAGGTTAATAAATGGGTGGAATCATAGATAAAATTACTGAGTTCATAAAGGAGATGCTGCAAGGGTGGGTGTTGTCCAATCTTGAAACCATGTTTACCGATGTGAATGAAAAGGTAGGCACGATTGCGGGAGAGGTCAGCAAGACACCCAGCACATGGAATTCCGGTATATTCAATATGATTCAAAACCTATCAGATAATGTTATTGTGCCCATAGCGGGGATGATTATCAGTTTCGTCCTCGTCTATGAGCTGATAACCATGGTAATTGATAAGAACAATATGCATGACTTTGATACAAGTCTGTTTTTTCGCTTTTTATTAAAGGCTTGTATTGCAGTCAGCTTGCTTAGTCAGACATTTGATATTGTAATGGCAGTATTTGATGTGGGAAATCATATCGTCATGCAGGCGGCAGGAGTTATTTCCGGTTCCACCAGTCTGGATGTGCAGTCCACATTGATTACGATGTTTAACAATCAGCTAGATACCATGGGAATCGGAGAACTGATAGGACTTGGAATGGAAACCATGATTGTCAGTCTTGGTATGAAAATCATGTCAGTCCTCATCACCGTCATTTTATACGGACGAATGATTGAAATATACCTTTATGTATCAGTAGCACCAATTCCGGCGGCAACCGTTACCAACAGGGAATGGGGAAGTGTCGGAACTAATTATTTAAAGGGACTTATTGCTTTGGCATTTCAGGGATTTTTCATTATGGTATGCGTAGCAATCTACGCAGTGTTGGTAGCCAGTGTTGCAGTAGCAGACAACCTTCACAGTGCATTGTGGTCAGTGGCAGCCTATACCGTAATTCTCTGCTTCAGCTTATTTAAGACAGGTTCCTTATCCAAATCAATATTCAATGCCCACTAGGGTATGCACATGAAAAGGAGCAGATTATGGCAATATCAGTACCAGTGCCAAAAGATTTAAGTGGTATCAAAACGAAGGTAGCGTTGAATCTGACCAAAAGACAGATTATCTGTTTCAGCGGAGCTGCCATTGCGGGGGTTCCACTGTATTTTCTTACCAAAGATGTGATAGGAACACAGGAAGCAGCTTTTATTATGGTCGGAGTCATGTTGCCACTTTTCTTTTTGGCAATGTATACGAAGGATGGTTTCCCGGCAGAAAAGATTTTGTATTTTATGATACGGCAGAAATTTCTGACACAGGGAATCAGACCTTATAAATCAGAAAATCTTTATAAACAGTTAGAGGAACGAGAAAAAATCAGGAAGGAGGTACGTTACCTTGAAGAAAAAGCAAAAGGTATCGGCTAAGGGAAAGTCCGGGAAAAAGGCTGTGCAGTCAAAGTCCGGGCTTACCTTTTCTGAAAAGAAACGACTGGCAGAGTTAAAACGCACCCTTGCCGGAGACAGTAAACAGCAGGCAAAGCCGACTACCGCACAGAAAACCATAACTTTTAAAAAGATGTATCGTGATGGCATCTGTCAGGTAACAAATACATTTTTCACAAAGATGGTGGAATTTTATGACATCAACTATGATTTGCTGGAGGTAGAAGACCAGGGCGATATTTTAGAAGAATACAGCAAACTTATTAACTATTTTGACCCGTCTATTAAATTTGAATTATTCTTGTTTAACAGACAGGTCAGTGAACAGGCACTTGTAAATCAGTTTGATATTCCTTTGCAGGGCGATGAATTTGATGATATTCGTGAGGAATATACGCAGATGTTGAAACATCAGGCTGCAAAGGGGAACAATGGTATTATCAAGTCAAAATATCTTATCTTCGGTGTGGAAAGTACCGGATTTAAGGAAGCAAGAAACAAACTGAACAATATTGAAAGAGATGTTATCAGAAACCTGAATAACATCGGCACCAATGCCAGAGGTTTGGACGGAAAGGAAAGACTTCGTATCCTGCATGAATATTTTAACCAGGGGACGATGGAACCTTTCCGTTTTTCATTTAAGGAATTATCACAGTCGGGAAAATCCATAAAAGATTATATTGCACCACCGGGATTTGACTTTCGAAATCCAAACCGATTTAAGTCCGGGGATATGCATGGCTGTGTGTCCTATCTGGATATTATTGCACCAAGATTTAATGATGAACTGTTAAAGAAACTTCTTGATATTGATGATAACCTTACCATTACCATGCATATGCAGACGATGGATCCGGTTAAGGCTATTAAGATGTTAAAGGCAGCACTTACCAATATTCAGAAAATGAAGATTGAGGAGCAGAAGAAAGCAGTCCGGAGTGGATATGACATGGACATTTTACCAACGGATATTATTACATATGAAAAGGATACGCTGGAACTGCTTGACGATTTGAACACAAGCAATCAAAAGATTGTGAGAATGACGTTTCTGATTACCTGTTATGGAAGGACAAAAGCGAAATTGGAAAATATTATTCAAAGGGTATCCGGTATCATTCAACAGGCAAACTGTAATCTTAGATGTTTGCAGTATTTGCAGGAACAGGGACTTATGGCATCTGCACCAATTGGCTGCAATGAAACAGGCATTGAGCGAGTGCTGACAACCAAAAGCACTGCTGTTTTAGTGCCATTCTGCACACAGGAATTGTTTATGCCGGCACCGGCTATTTATTACGGTTTAAATGCTCTTAGTAACAACATGATTATGGCAGACCGGAAAAGACTTCGTACACCAAACGGAGTGATTTTAGGAACACCGGGTAGTGGCAAATCCTTTAGTGCAAAACGAGAGATATTATCCTGTTTCCTTATGACAAGGGATGACATTATTATCTGTGATCCGGAGGGAGAGTATTTTCCTCTGGTACAGGCTTTAAAGGGGCAGGTAGTAAGACTTGCCACCAATTCCAAAGATTATCTAAATCCGATGGATATTCAGCTTAGTCATAAAGGAGATAAGGAAGCACTGAAATTGAAAAGTGACTTTATCATCACGCTTTGTGATTTGATTGCTGGAGGAAAAGACGGTCTGGAGAATGATGAAAAAGGTATCATTGATGAGTGTATTCGTCATATTTATGATAATTACTTTGAAAATCCGGTGCCGGAGAATATGCCGATTTTGGAAGATTTATATAATGCCCTGTTAAAGCATAAAAATAAAAAGGCAGAACGTATTGCAAACAGCCTTGTGTTGTATGTGCATGGTTCACAGAATTACTTTAACCATAGAACGAATGTGGATTCTCAAAACCGTATTATGTGTTTTGACATTAGAGATTTGGGAAATCAGTTAAAAGAGATTGGAATGTTAATTGTTCAGGATGCAGTGTGGAACAGAGTATCACAGAACAGGGAGCGTAAGATTGCCACCCGCTATTACTGTGATGAGTTCCATCTTTTGTTGAAAGAAAAGCAGACTGCCATTTATTCTGTGGAAATCTGGAAACGTTTCAGAAAGTGGGGAGGTATTCCAACCGGACTTACCCAGAACGTGGGCGATTTCTTAAAGTCAGAGGAAATAGAAGGTATTTTGGGTAACAGTGATTTTGTATATTTGCTAAATCAGAATGCCAAAGACCAGAATATTTTAGCAGACAAGCTGGGGCTTTCCGACAAGCAGCTTACCCATGTAACAAATTCTGAACCGGGTAGTGGTCTTATCTTGTTTGATAATGTGGTTATTCCATTTGTAGATAAATATCCAACAGATACCAAGACTTATGCGATTATGAACACTAAGCCGGAAGAAGCTGTGAAGAAAGATGAGGCGAGCTGATGGCAGAGAAAAAGAAAAAACAGAAAAATACTTTTCAGAAACCGGAAGATGTGGATTTTCATAAAAAAGAAGATAGTGGCTTTCAGAAAGGTGGCAATGCAGTTTTTCAGGAAAGAGATGGCAATACAAAAAGAGCAGGACAGGAGTTTGAACAAGGTAAGAATCTAGCGAAATCTCATGCCAAGAAAGCCTATCAGGACACTTTTGGACAAAATGTCCAGAAGTCAGATACAGAACTGGGAAAGGGAGAATCATTTGATTTTATCAGGAATGAAAATGTTTTTTCGGAACAACCAAAGTCTGTAGCGAAAGCTCAAACAAGCAGAGTATCAAAAAATCAATCCAAGGAAGTGTATCAGGACACTTTTGGACAAGATGTCCAGAAGCTGGGTGAAGAAGCAGAGAAGGAAGCAAAGTTTGATTATATTAAGAATGAAAATGCTTTTTCGGAACAACCAAAGTCCGTAGCGAAAACTCAAATAAGCAGAGCATCAAAAACTCGTGCCAAGAAAATGTATCAAAAGACTTTTGGACAAAATGTCCAGAAGTCAGATACAGAACCGGAGAAGAAAGAAAAGTTTGATTTTATCAAAAATGAAAAAGTTTTTTTAGAGCAAAATTATACGGAGCAACAGGAGAAAACAGAACTAAAACAAAATTTTACCGGACAGGATGAGAAAACAGAACCAAAGCAGAGTTTTACTGAGGACTATTACCGCAGAGATACTTACAGGCAGTCAGCTAAAAAGGGAAAGTATCATAGAAAGCGGGTAAAAAAGGAACATCAGAGTAAGCAGCCAGAGAATAAAGGTAAAGGCTTTGGAGATTTTCAGAGCAAAGACACTACTTTTACAGAAAATACAGACTCGCCATTTGTGGAAAGTAAAAAACTGCAGAAGAAAAGGAAACAAGCACAAAAAGCTGGAGAAAAGACCGAGAAAGCAAGAGCAAAACTTCCAAAGAAAAAAGAATATACTTTGCAACGTGTGTATGATGAGGAAACCGGGCGTGGGAAATATGTAGTAGTTCCCATAGAAAAGGAGAAAACTTTTAAACTGGACGGATTTCCGAAGTCAGCCATACGAAGGTTAGAAAATGAAGGAAAGAACTTTGTGCATGGAAAGATTGCTGAGAATGAAAAAGAAAATTCTGCGGTGGAAGCAGCTCATAAGACAGAACAAAAAGTTGAGGATTTCTATGGTTTTGTCAAAAGGCAGTACAAAGGAAAAGCACAAAGACAGCGGGCAAAGGTTGCAAAGCTGGAAAAGAAACAGTTTCAAAAAGAGGTAAATTTCCAATACCAGAAATTCTTAGAGGAAAATCCTCAGATGCAAAAGAAGGCATTGCAGAAACGTTTACAGAAGCAACGAATTAAGCGGGAATATATGAAAGCAAAAAGGAATGGAGCTGCTTCAAAAAGTGCAAAGGAAGCAGTAGCAAAAACAGCGGATACCGCAACGAAGGTAGCAAGAAAGCTACTAGAGATTGCAAGAAATCATGCAGGAGTGTTTGTAACAGTGGGTATCATTGCCATTCTTTTGATTATGATTATGAGCTCTGTATCCTCTTGTGGTGCTATGTTTGCAGATACCCAGTCAGCTATTATGGCTTCAAGTTATCTGAGTGAACCGAAAGAAATTGATGCAGTTGATTTGCAGTTTACCCGTCTGGAACTGGATTTGCAGAATAAGATTGATAACATAGAAACCGATTATCCGGGATATGATGAGTATTCCTATAATCTTGGAGCAATCGGACACAATCCATTTACACTGATTAGTTATTTATCCGCAGTTTATACCGAGTTTACTGCCAGTGAAGTAGAAAGTGAAGTACAGGAACTTTTTGAGGAAATGTATACGCTGACTACCACACCGGAAACGGAAACAAGGATAAGACAGGTGCAATCTACAGATGAAGAAGGCAATCCATTGTATGATGAAAATGGCAATCCGGTTATGGAAGAGGAAGAATATGAAGTCAGTGTTCTGCGAGTGGTTCTTACGGTGAAACCTTTGGAAACCATAGTAGCAGAAAGGATGAATACGGAGCAGACAGAAATCTTTGCCATGTATTCAGAAACAGGCGGACTTCTTCAGCAGTTTGCTTCTCCGGTGGATTTGTACTGGTATAACTATATCAGCAGCTATTATGGGTATCGGAAAAATCCCAATACCGGAAATGAAGAATTGCACCGGGGTGTAGATATTGCAGTGCCAACAGGTACAAAGGTATATGCAACTCATGATGGAACCGTTACCACAGCAACCTATGACAGTTACTATGGAAACTATGTGGTGATTGAAAAAGATGGATATACCACTAAGTATGCCCACATGGATAGTCTGAGTGTCAGTGCCGGACAGGAAGTTACCAAAGGAACAGTAATCGGAACTACAGGAAATACGGGAAGCAGTACCGGAAGCCATTTGCATATCGAATGTTTATATAACGGGGAGTATTATAATCCGTTATTTTATTTTGATGTGGGAACAAAGACTCTTTATGGAGAAAATACAAGCGGAGGTACAACAGGGACTGGAAGTGGAGGAAATGTTATTCCACCGAACTCCTATGATGATGCTACCGTACAGGCTTTGATGGAAGAAGCAGCGAAGTATTTGGGATACCCTTATGTATGGGGCGGTTCCAGTCCTTCCACAAGTTTTGACTGTTCCGGTTTTGTATGCTGGGTATTTACCAACAGTGGCGTACACAATCTGCCACGAACCACAGCACAGGGGATTTATGACCAGTGTACTCCAATATCTGCAAGTGAAGCAAAAGCCGGGGATATTATCTTTTTTACAGGTACTTATAATTCAGCAGGAGCGGTCAGCCATGTAGGAATTTATT
This sequence comes from uncultured Eubacteriales bacterium, assembly GCA_949289145.1. Classification (GTDB taxonomy): domain Bacteria; phylum Bacillota; class Clostridia; order Lachnospirales; family Lachnospiraceae; genus RUG11237. The sequence continues at coordinate 9,651 of CASEML010000070.1, forward strand.
GTGGAGATGGTGTCATGATACATTGTGGAGATCCAATTAACTATGCTTCTATCAATTCACCATACTGGCAAAGTCATTTCTACAGTTTTGGCAGATTAAATTAACAGGAAGTGAGGATTTATGACAAAAGAGAGAATAGAAATAGAACTGACAAAAGTCCGACAGCAGATTGCACAGTTACAGGCAAAGGAGAAGGACTTGGCAGAACAAAAACAGATGGCGGAGGATGCCGAAGCCATGAAAATTATAAAGAAATATAAAATCTCGTCCGAGAAACTGCAATTACTTAATAAATTCAGTGAGGACGAGATTTCGCATTTATTGGCAGAAAAAGAAAAGGAGACTTTACGAAATGAAGAAAAAATTATCTATTAAAGTTGTTTTATCGCTGGTATTATCAGCGGTTTTGTTTTGTATGCCGATTGGAGCATTTATGGCAAACGATGGAAATACAATAAGTGTTAAGGCAGATGAGATTAAGAGTGCAGAAGGTGGCACAGAAACTAAGGCGGAGGAAAGTACAAAGAATGACACAAAAGAAAATACAGAAAAAACCACAGAGGAAACTCTGGAAGAGGGAGAGAAAGACACAGAGGATGCTACGGTATCCGGAAATAATATTTTAGAACAGAAATGTACTTGCAAAGAGAAATGCTCACAGTATTCCAAGGATGAGGAATGTGAAGTGTGTAAAAATGATTATACACTTTGTGATTATGTCAGTCCCAACGTGAAAATCACAATTAACACACCAACAGGCTGGCACAACGAAACTGCAAAAGTACATATTTCTGTAGAAGATGTGTCAAAGACAGAGAATTTTACCATTAAAACCGTACAGGCAAAAATCGGACAAAATGGTAGTTGGTCGGATATTACAGAAGATATGTATATAGAAATTTCTGAAAACAGTACCGTTTATGTGCTTGTAACAGACCAGAATGGAAAGACCTATGAGAAGAACCGTTATGTGAAATGTTTCGATTTTGACAAACCCACTTTAAATGCTGCGGTAAGTGATGGACTGTTAAGCATTCAGGCACACGACACCGCTTCCGGTATCAAGGCAATTTATGTGAATGGATATGAATTTACAGAGATTACTAATGGTGTTTTAAATATCCGTTTACAGCAGTTTGACGCAGGGTATCAGTATTTTACCATTCAAGCAATGGACAATGCCGGAAATATGTCGGAAGTCTATAAGACTGCCAATCCATACTACACTGATCCGGAAGCAGAAGATAGCAGCGAAAGCAATCCGGCAGAACAGCTCCCAGTTAGTGCAGAAGCAACCAATCCTTCCTCTGCTACTGCACAGGTAACAGAGCATACAAAGACAGATAGTGAGGGTAATCAGATTGTAAGCAGTAATGCAGGTAGTGGTTCGAATAAAGAAATATCAGATAGTGATACCGAGGTGGATGAAGAAAAGGGCAAAGAATTTTATACCATTCAGACTGCCAATGAAAAAGTATTTTACCTGATTATTGACAGGGATGGTGATGAGGAAATAGTTTACTTCTTAACGGAAATCAGCGAAAATGACCTGTTAAATACCACAACGGAAAACAGTGAAACACTTCCAAAAAATTCCGCAGCATTAGAGTCTGCTATTCCCGTATCAGGAGCTGCGTTGTCTAACAACAATGTAGAAGATGACAAGACAGATGGAACCGAAGATACAGCAACGGAAGATGGTGCAGAAGAAAATCCGGAGGGGACAAAAGTTACGGAAGAGGAAAATCCAGAAGAAAATTCGATGACAACTTATATCATTCTTGGAATGATAGCAGTGGTCGTTATTGGAGCATACTATTTTAAAGTTGTCCGTAAAAAGGAGGATTTCCTTGATGAGGACGAGGAAGAAGAGGATGACGAGGAATACGAAGAGGAAGAAGAAAACGAGGATTTAGAGGACGATTTCTTTGACCAGACAGAGGATAGTGAGGAGTAGGCAAATTGAAGGAACAGAAAAAATATGGTGTGATTTATGCAGATCCGCCCTGGCATTATCGAGTGTATTCCAAGAAGGGTATGGGCAGGAGTGCGGAAAGCCACTATCCAACCATGAATATTGAAGATATTAAGGCACTTCCGGTAGCTGATTTAGCAGATAAGGACTGTGCCTTATTTCTTTGGGTAACTTTTCCATGCCTGTTAGAAGGAATTGAGGTTTTAAAGGCATGGGGATTTGAATACAAAACTACCGCCTTTGTGTGGGTAAAACAAAATAAAAAAGCAGATTCCCTGTTTTGGGGAATGGGCTATTGGACAAGGAGCAACGTGGAAATCTGCCTTTTGGGAACAAAGGGCAGACCGAAACGTGCGGATGCCGGAGTACATCAGGTTGTGATTTCTCATATAGAGGAACACAGCAAGAAGCCACAGGAGGTACATAACCGTATTATGAAATTGATGGGAGATGTACCAAGAATTGAACTGTTTGCAAGAAGGAAAACAGAAGGCTTTGACGTATGGGGCAACGAAGTAGAATCAGATATTGAATTTTAGGAGGAAATTAAAATGCAGTTAGTAATCGCAGAAAAGCCAAGTGTGGCAAAAAGTATAGCAGATGTTTTAGGAGCAACCGACAGACAGGATGGATATTTTGAAGGTAGTGGATATTTGGTAAGCTGGTGCATAGGACATTTAATTGAGCTTGCACAACCGGAAAGCTATGGGGAACAGTGGAAGAAATGGACATATGAGAGTCTGCCCGTAAAACCGGAACAGTGGAAATATGAGATTAAAGAAGATACCAAAGACCAATACGATGTACTTTATGAGCTGTTACATGATAACAGAGTATCTGAAGTTGTTTGTGCTACCGATGCCGGAAGAGAAGGAGAACTTATTTTCCGTCTGGTGTTTGAAATGGCAGGATGCAGCAAGCCTATGAAACGTTTGTGGATTTCTTCTATGGAGGAAAGTGCCATAAGAGAAGGTTTTGAGAATTTAAAGCCGGGAAGTGATTACGATTACTTATACCATTCTGCACTTTGCAGACAGGAAGCGGACTGGCTTGTGGGTATCAACGGTACAAGACTTTTTACAGTATTATATGGTGGAAAGGTTTTAAAGGTAGGGCGGGTACAGACACCTACTCTTGCAATGCTTGTGGAGCGTGAAAGCAAGATAATGAATTTCAAGAAAGAGCAGTATTTTATGGCTCATATCCTTTGTGGTGGAATGGATGCAGTAACAGAAAGAATTAACAGTAAAACAGAAGCAGAGAATGTTGTGGGAGCTTGTCAAAATGGACAGGCTCTTGTTACGTCTGTGGTAAAAGAAGAAAAGGTGGTTGCACCACCAAAGCTGTATGACCTTACCACACTCCAAAGAGATGCCAACCGACTATTTGGTTTTACTGCAAAGCAGACTTTAGAGTATACACAGAGCCTTTATGAAAAGAAGCTGGTTACATATCCAAGAACCGACAGCCAGTTTCTTTCAGATGATATGGATAATACCGCTGAAAATGTTATCAAAGCGATATTTGATACCATGACATTTGTTCCACAGGTTATGTTCAATCCGGATATAAAGAGGGTATTAAACAGCAAGAAAGTGACAGACCATCATGCAATCATTCCTACAGTGGAGATTGCCCATGCGGATTTAAAGGCACTTCCGGAAACAGAGCGAAAAATCGTATCACTTGTGGCTAACAGATTATTGTGTGCTACCGGGGAAAAGCATTTGTATGAAACAGTGAAAGCAGAGCTTACCTGTGGAGGTTATATTTTCAGCACTTCCGGTAAATCAGTTTTGAAAAATGGATGGAAAGATTTTGAGGAAGCATTTAAGAAATCTTTTAAGACTACAGAAGAAAGAACTGCTTCTTCAGAACAGGAAGAAAAGAAGTTGCCGGAGCTTAGTGAAGGTATGACTTTTGATGGAGTGCAGACAAAAATCAGTGAGCATTATACCGCACCGCCAAAACATTTTACGGAAGATAGTTTGTTATCAGCTATGGAAAGAGCCGGAAGTGAGGATATGGATGATGATGTGGAGCGTAAAGGTCTTGGCACACCTGCCACTAGAGCAGACATTATTGAGAAATTAGTCAAAGACGGTTTTGTGAAACGTGAGAAAAAGCAGATGATACCAACAGAGGATGGAATGAAGTTGATTACGGTGCTTCCTGATGTGGTAAAGTCCCCAAAACTAACTGCGGATTGGGAAAATGCTCTTACCCTTGTGGCAAAAGGAGAAATGGAACGAGAGGACTTTATGGCAGATATTGCGGAAATGGTTGAGGAACTTATCCAGACTTATCATGAAGTCAGTGACGAGCATAAGAAAATGTTTGTCCAAAAACAGGAAATACTTGGCAAATGCCCGAATTGTGGCGGACAGGTGGCAAAAGGAAAATATGGGGCTTACTGTACGAAGAAATGTGGAATGAATGTAAGCAGAATTATGGGAGTATCCCTTTCAGATGAACAGGTAACAACTTTACTGGATAGCAAAAAGATTTTATTAAAAGGTCTGACAAGCAAGGCTGGTAAAAAATATGATGCGTATATTATTCCAACAGGGATAGAGGAATACCACTACACAAAGGACGGAGAAGAAAAGTCTGGAGTGCAGTTTAAGTTTGCCATGGAATTTCCAAAGCGAACATATGGAAAAGGAAAGAAAAAATAAGGAGGAACAGATATGTTTACAACAGGAGATAAGCTATTAAATGTAATGAAACAGGAAGGAATCAGCATTGCGGAACTTGCAGAAATTTCCGGAGTGTCAGAGCATACCATTCTTGAAATTTTGGCAGGGATTAGAGAACCGGAACTGAATGTTATGTGTAAGATTGTAGAAGGACTTGGTATTTGTGTTCATGAGCTATGTGGGGATGAGGAGAAATATGCGGTGTCTGTGCAGAAGAATACACTTGCAAAGTTAATTGTGGTTAGTGAAATGAATGGGGTGGAGCTGGAGGAGTTGGTGCATAGGATTTTAGAAAAGGGGATTGAGGAGCATGGATTTTAGGCATAGGGAAATTAAGTGATTTATGGTGTCTGTAAGGTTTGTTAAGTGCCTTACAGACATTATAATAAGTTGTGGAAAGGTTAATTGGATGATATAATTTTTTGTAGAAAAATGTGAACTAAAATAATCACGTTATAGATTGCATTTTTGAATTTAATAGATGGATAGGAGAATACGATTGGAACAGCTAATATTTAAAGATTATATGAAATCCAATATAGGGCATCAAAAAGATTCGTCTACTATAATAACGTTGATAATTAAACAAATATCAAGAGGAAGGTTTGAGTTAGTTGATAATATTTGTGAAGTACAAATATTATTAAAAGGGGAAAGAAGGACAGTTATTCTTTCAAATACAATAAAGCTACAGGAATTTCGAGAAGAGATGGTTTGGGTATCACCTAAGGAACCATCGTTAGACTTATTATACAATAATATAGGATTGAATAAAGAACCTTTACTTATATTTTTGAAAAATTATCAAGACCAATTCTATAAATTAGGAACAGAATTTGAAACTGAATATTGGTATAAGCTTTACAGTAAAACAGAAATAAAAGATGGAATGCGTGAATTATATCAGGCAGGATGGATTGATTATGAAAAGCAACTTGAAAATGATACGATAATATATGATGAGTTAGGGGTATGTGGGATATGGGCAATGCCATATCATATGTTACTTAAGTGTTTTAATGAATCATGTAAAGAGCGTTATGGAGATAAGTTATTTATTTTAAAAACGGTATCAGAATGCAGATATATAGATGATGGCAAGGAGATTATTGGAGATAGATTTGAAGTTATTGAAAAATATGATTTAAATTCTATTGAAGATATGGGGAAATTATTTGAACATTTGTTAAATTTAGAGAAAAATGAACATGAGACGAAAATATCTGAATTAAATGCAAAAATTAGAAATTTAGAAAGCGAAAATACAAAAGCATTATATAAACAAAAATACTTGTGCAATGAAATAGATAGATATGCTCGTCGTAGATGGGGGTTTCTAATAATTGGAATTATATGTGGGATTATCATGTGCATATTTATGTGAAAATAAGGACAAACACAACAAAAATGAGCAACCAAAAGTTGGATTACACTTAACGTTACTGATGGTAATGGAGCATGAATGAACCATAGCCATCTTTTTTATTTTATCACACAAAAAAATATTTAACAGTATATAATGAAAAATAATTGTGGGTAGCGAAATGAGTGGTGCGGAATTGGAGAAATTGGTGCATACAATTCTTGAAAAAGGTATTGAGGAGCAGGGATTTTAGGCATAGGAAAATTAAGTTATTTATGGTGGCTGTAAGGTTTGTTAAGTGCCTTGCAGCTGCGTTTGCGTTAAGTTAGTAACGTTGAAATATAACAGTTTAAATGCTATAATTATCTTGTTGACTTTAAGAGTTGATAAAATTTGTATCATATCATTTTATGATATAAAAAATATAGGGGGTGATAATTATGCAGATGTGTCCATTTTGTGACAAAGTCTATGATGAATCGGAATATAGTCATTGTCCATATTGTTCTGGCGAATTAGAAGATGATACGAGCGAAAGATATTTTAAGCATTGTCCTGAATGTGGGGGAATTATGTATTGGGATGGTTGTTGGGAATGTTCGGATTGTCTATGCGAAATCAATACCGATGAGGATGATAATGACGGCATTATCGAAGGTTAATAGTAAAAATTTTATTTGTGACTAAATATTCAATTTTAAGCCTGTTGGTTTCCAGCGGGCTTTATTCTTTTAGGTTTATATACCGTATACTATAACTATATTTCAGATAGCACTTAGGAGAAATCTTAAGTGCTTTTCTCATACACAAACACAACAAAAATCAGAAAGGAGCAACTCAAAATTGAATAACATCTACCGTCACTGGTGGCAATGGATCATGAACGAACCATAGCCACCATTTTTTGATTTCATCACAAAAAAATATTTTAACGGAGGTTTACCATGAGAAAATACGATATGATTTCCGGTTTGGCAGAAGCTACAGCAAAAGATGTGGTACGAAATGAAGAAAGCTGGAGAAGTTATCTGAACACAGCTTCAGGACTTTACAAGTACCCATTCAAAGACCAGCTTCTAATTTATGCCCAAAGACCGGATGCAACAGCCTGTGCATCCATAGAAATATGGAATGAAAAAATGCACTGTTGGGTAAATAAAGGGGCAAAAGGGATTGCCCTGATTGATGATGATACAAATACAGGTTTGAAATATGTCTTTGATATTTCAGACGTACATAAGGCAAGGCGAATAGGACGTTTCCCTAACCTTTGGGAACTGCAGGAGGAACATAAGGACGCAGTTATTGATCGTCTGGAAAGAATCTACGGGGAAACAGATAAAGAAGTAGGATTTGTAAATCGGATTAGAGAAATTGCGGAGCGAATTGCAGAGGACTATTATAAAGAGATTACTTCGGATATGGAATATCTCAAAGAGGGCAGTTTCCTAGAGGAACTGGATGAGTTAAATGTGGAAGTGAGAGTAAGAGAAACACTTGCAGACAGTATTGCATATACAGTTTTGAAGCGGTGTGGTATGGAAGAAAGTGAGCTTGCTGAAGAAATCAGTTTTCCTTATATCCATGAATTTAACACAGTGGAAACATTGTCGCAGCTTGGCAGTAATGTGTCCGATTTTTCCAAACCAATTCTTATGGAGATTGGAAAAGCAATCAAAGCCTATGAAAAAGAGGTTCATCAAAATTTAGATGAAAAAGGACTTGCAAATACTTCTGAAACACGCTACAATGCTTTAAAGCGTGAAAGCGGAGAGCAAGACGAACAATATATCACACAGACCGAAAATGCGGGAGAAAGGAGCAAAATCAATGAATTTAGCATACGAGAAGAACGGGGATTATCAGATACCAATGTTACAGATGGACAAACAGCCGGAGGGGACATTAACGAAATACGGACTGATGAGAAAGAAATTTTTACAGGAGAACAAGAACGGAGTGTATACGGGACTTCTTCTGAAGGGCAAGTTGAAGGAACATTTGTTAATGGTGCAGGAACAGGCAGAGCAGAGAATGGAAGTGCTGACCGAACAGATGAAGGAGAGCCAGGGAGTAACGGAACAACTCAAAGCGGACAATCAGATGCTTTGGGTACAGAAGATGAACAACATCCGACAGTCAGCGGAGGAAATCGTGCAGACGGAACTGATTTACAGCTAAATATAGAAGAACCGAAGGAAAAGTATCAGCAGATGAGCCTTTTCCCTAGCTTTGAAGAGCAGATTGGTAATATCGTAGCAGTGGAAGCAAGTATGAAATATACAATGCCCACTGCTTTTTCTTTGCCACAGGAACAGCTTGAAGCCATTTTGCGAAGTGGTGGGGGCAGAGATAACAGTAGAAAGCGTATTTATGCAAAGTACCAGCAAGGGAAAACTCCGGAGGAAATGGCAGAGTTTTTGCAGAACGAATATAAGACTACTGGAAAAGGATTTGAATTTGATGGTAATCCTGTGTCCCTTTGGTTTGATGAAAATGGTATGCGTATCGGTTATGGTACATCAGCAAAAGAAAATCCCCTTGCATTGATGAGCTGGAGAGAAGTGGAAAGTCATATTTGTGCTATGGTGGAAAATGGTACATACATGAGTGCTAATGAAGTTTTCCTGATTGATGCGGTGGAACGTGAGAGAATAGCCAATGATATTAACTATTTCTTTCGGGATGGTATGACAGAAACACCGGAAAGTCTGCAAATAAAAGCATACAATTACCCGGAAAGCATTTCAAATCTTTGTGAACTTTTATCCTCACAGGAAGGCAGAGCGTTACTGACTGAGGAAATTGAAAAGGCAAAGGCACAGCTTGACAGTGGCGAAAAACAGCTTAAATGGAACTATGTGAAAAGACCGGAGTATTTGCTGGAACAGATTGCGGACTTAGGCGTAGAAAAGAAAGAATATCCGGTACCTGATACCGTAGATGTAAAATTGGAGGATTTTATCACACAGGATGAAATTGATTACAGGCTGACCGGAGGAAGTGGTATTCAGCATGGAAAATTCCGCATTTATGAGTATTTCATGGAGGGACACAGCAAAAAAGAAAATGTTGATTTTCTGAAAAATGAATACGGTACGGGTGGAAGTTCCCATGCACTTCCGGGAAGCGACAGCGGACATGAAGATCATGATGCGAAAGGTATCCGTCTGGAAAAAGGCAGCTATGGAAATCCCTATGCAAAAGTTCTTCTAAATTGGAATGTGGTAGAAAAACGTATCAGTGAACTTGTAAAAGCAGACAAATATCTTACTCTGGAAAGCAAGGAAGCCTACGCACAATATAAGCAGGAACAGGCAGAAAAAGCCATGCAAAGGGAACAGGAAAAGCTAGAGCATGGTCTGTGTGTGGAATGTAAGGAAGCCATAGAAAAAGAAATTGCAGAGAAATTTGATGGTTTTGTACTTCAAAGAGATACTGCAAAGGAACTTGTAGAAAAGTATGGCAGAGAACGTGTGGAATATGTGATTGCCAATACCATTATGCACAAACAAGAGGATGAACATTTTTCACAAAGTAATAAGGAATGGGCAAAGAGTATTGTTCCTTATGCAGATTATAATAGCCGGGATTTGGTAGTGGCTTCACATTCCATAAGCGTAGATGGGCTTACCAATCAATACAGACGAATCATTGATCCGCAACGAGGAATAGACGAAGATAGAAAACTTTATGAAATGGTGTCAGCATCCAAAATACTTGCCACATTAGAACGTAATGACGAACTAAGCTGGAATGAAGAGGAAAAGGTACTTGTATTAAAATCTGGAGAACAGATTTTAGAGGGTAAAGAAGCCTTTGATTTATTATTTACCGAAGCAGCCGAATATGTGTTAATGCAGTCCATAAGTGGAAATATCGAAAAAGCAAAGGAAATGGATGCTATTCTCAAAGAAGCAGAAGGCTATGCAGCAAGATATGATGCTGTAAGCGAGCCGGAAGCTGAACAGGAAGAAAATGAGAGGTTTTCAGTTACAGAAACATCGGATGCTTTTGAAGAACCTTTTGCAGTCTGGGATAATGAGAAGGAAGATTATCATGTAGCGGAAGATGGCACAGTGCCAACCTTTGAAACAGAGGAAGAAGCTGCGGAGTACAGCAATAAAGAAAATGATAGCCAATCCGTATCAAAAGTGGAACAACAAGAACCGGAAATAGATATTTCTGACAGTGATACACAGGCTGTTAAGGCAGAATTAGAAAAATCAGAGCCACAGATTGACAAGACAAATGCGGTTAATTTTCATATCACGCCGGATATTGAGGAAACCACCGGAAAAGGTTTTGCACCAAAAGAAAAGTTCCGTCAGAACGTGGAAGCAATCCGAACCCTTGAAAAGATTGAAAGTGAACATCGTATTGCCACACCAGAAGAACAGGAGATTCTAGCGAAATATGTAGGCTGGGGCGGTCTTGCGGATGCCTTTGATGAAACTAAAGCAAATTGGGCAAGTGAATATCAGGAATTAAAGAGTCTGCTGTCATCAGAGGAATATGCTTCTGCAAGGGAAAGTACCTTAAATGCCCATTACACAAGTTCTGTGATTATCAAAAGCATTTATGATGCGATTGATAGGATGGGATTTTCCAAAGGAAATATTTTAGAGCCGGCAATGGGTACAGGTAACTTCTTCGGTATGCTTCCGGAGAAGATGCAGGAAAGCAGGCTTTACGGTGTGGAGCTTGACGGTCTTACCGGGCGAATAGCAAAACAGCTTTACCCAAATGCAGATATAAAGATTACAGGGTTTGAAAAGACAGACTATCCAAACGATTTCTTTGATGTGGCAATCGGAAATGTTCCATTCGGTCAGTACAAGGTGGCAGACAGAGTCTATGATAAGCACAATTTCCTCATACACGATTATTTCTTTGCCAAGACTTTAGATAAGATACGTCCCGGTGGCGTGGTGGCATTTGTCACAAGCAAAGGAACCATGGATAAGAAAAGTCCGGAAGTGAGAAAATACCTTGCACAGAGAGCAGAGCTTCTTGGTGCAGTCAGACTTCCAAACACAGCATTTAAAGAAAATGCGGGTACGGAAGTTACTTCTGACATTCTGTTTTTTAAGAAACGTGACAGAGTAGTAGACCTTGAGCCTGATTGGGTACATTTAGCAGAAAATGAAGATGGCATTGCCATGAACCAGTATTTTGCAGAACACCCGGAAATGATTATGGGAAAAATGGAAATGGTCAGCGGGCCGTATGGCATGGAAGCCACCTGCACGACTGACACATCCATTCCATTGTCTAAACAGCTTGAAAAAGCCATATCCCATATTGAGGGCAGTATTGATGCAGTAGAATTTGAGGAGCTTGATGATGAACTGCAAAGGGAGAGTATTCCCGCCGATCCAAGTGTCAAGAACTACAGTTATACCCTTGTGGATGACAGGGTTTATTATCGTGAAAATTCCATTATGAAGCCTGTGGAAGTGTCAGAAACAATGGAGCAGCGTATGAAAGGCATGGTGCAGATAAGGGACTGCACACAGGAGCTGATAGAGTATCAGTTAAATGAATATCCGGATGATATGATAAAAAATAAGCAGACAGAGCTTAACGAGTTATATGATGCGTTCTCGAAGAAATATGGTCTTATCAATTCCCAGACCAATAAGAGAGCGTTTAACCAGGACTCAAGCTATTGTCTGCTTTGTTCGTTGGAGAAACTGGATGATGAGGGCAACTTTAAGGGTAAGGCTGATATGTTTTCTAAGCGGACTATTAAGAAAGCTGAAGTTGTCACAAGTGTGGATACTGCAAGTGAAGCGTTGGCAGTGTCATTAGGTGAAAAGGCGAGAATTGATTTAGGCTATATGTCAGAACTTACAGGCAAAAGCGAGGAAGAAGTAACAAAAGAACTTGCTGGAGTCATTTTCCAAAATCCGGTTACAGAGAAATGGGAAACTGCGGACGAATATTTAAGTGGTAATGTTAGGGAAAAATTAGCTACTGCAAGAGTATTTGCAGAGAACCACCCGGAATATGCCATTAACGTGTCAGCATTGGAGGGTGTTCAGCCCAAGGAGCTTGATGCGTCAGAAATTGAGGTGCGTATTGGTGCAACCTGGATTGATACCAAGTACATTGAGGACTTTATGCGTGAAACTTTTGAAACACCGGAATACCTTTTTGACCGTAATGTAATGGGAGTGCAGTATTCCGATGTGACAGGACAGTGGAATGTTAAGGGAAAGAACGCAGACCATGGAAATACATTAGTGAATATGACATATGGTACAAGCCGGGCAAATGCCTATCGTATTTTAGAAGATTCCCTCAATTTGCGTGATACCCGTATTTTTGACGTTATTACAGAAGATGGCAAGGAAAAACGTGTTCTAAATAAAAAGGAAACCATGCTTGCAAGCCAAAAACAGGAAGCTATAAGAGAAGCATTTAAGGATTGGGTATTTCGTGATCCGGAACGCAGACAGGTATTGTGTGCCAAGTATAATGAACTTTTCAATTCTACAAGACCACGAGAGTATGACGGCTCCCATTTAAAGTTTCCGGGTATGACACCAGACATTGCACTTAGACCACATCAGCTAAATGCAGTAGCACATCAGCTTTATGGAGATAATACCCTGCTTGCTCACTGTGTAGGTGCAGGTAAGACCTTTGAAATGATTGCTGCAGCAATGGAGAGTAAGCGTTTGGGACTTTGCCAAAAGAGCCTGTTTGTAGTGCCAAACCATTTGACGGAGCAGTGGGCAAGCGACTTTTTGCGTTTGTATCCCGGAGCAAATATTTTAGCTGCTACAAAAAAGGATTTTGAGCCGGCGAATCGGAAAAAATTCTGTTCCCGTATTGCCACAGGTGATTATGATGCAGTCATTATCGGGCATACACAATTTGAAAAAATACCGTTATCTACGGAACGACAGGTAGTCATGATAGAACGTCAGATAAAAGAAATCGAAATGGCAATCGAAGCAACCAAAGCTGCAAAGGGAGAGCGTTATACCATAAAACAGATGGAAAAGACAAAGAAATCTTTACATACAAGACTTTCCAAATTGAATGATGCGAGCAAAAAAGATAATGTAGTGACCTTTGAGCAGTTAGGTGTGGACAGGCTGTTTGTAGATGAGAGTCACAACTATAAGAACCTTTTTTTATACACAAAAATGAGGAATGTTGCGGGCATTGCACAGACGGAAGCACAGAAATCTTCGGATATGTTTGCAAAGTGCCAGTACATGGATGAACTGACAGGCGGTAAGGGTATTACGTTTGCAACAGGTACACCAATTTCTAACAGTATGACAGAGCTTTACACCAACATGAGGTATCTGCAATATAACACCCTTCAGAAGTTAGGACTTGGAAACTTCGATAGCTGGGCAGCCACATTTGGAGAAACACAGACCGCCATTGAACTTGCACCGGAAGGAACGGGATACCGGGCGAAAACAAGATTTGCTAAGTTTTTCAATCTTCCGGAACTGATTTCACTCTTTAAAGAGAGTGCAGACATTCAGACACCGGATATGTTAAAACTTCCTGTACCGGAAGCAGAGTATGAAAATGTGGTGTTAAAGCCAAGTGAGTATCAACAGGAAATGGTGCAATCCCTTGCGGATCGTGCAGAAGCAGTACGTGACAGACGGGTAGAACCACATCAGGATAATATGCTGAAAATTACAAACGATGGTAGAAAGCTGGCATTAGACCAAAGACTGATTAACGATATGCTTCCAGATGAGGACAATTCCAAAGCTGCCACTTGTGTAGATAAGGCATTTGAAATTTGGGAAGAAACGAAAGAACAGAAATCGGCACAGCTTATTTTCTGTGATTTATCCACTCCAAAGGGCGATGGTACATTCAACGTCTATGAGGATATAAGGGATAAGTTGATAGAAAAAGGTGTGCCAAAGGAAGAAATTGCATTTATCCATGATGCCAATACGGAAAAAAGAAAAGCGGAGTTGTTTGCAAAGGTAAGAAGCGGACAGGTTCGTTTTTTATTAGGTTCCACTGCAAAAATGGGAGCCGGAACCAACGTACAGGACAGATTGATTGCATTACATCACTTGGATGTGCCTTGGCGTCCATCAGACATTGAACAGCAGGAAGGCAGAATTTTACGACAGGGAAACAGGAATGATAAAGTTAAGATTTTCCGCTATGTGACAGAAGGAACCTTCGACAGTTACTCCTGGCAACTTATAGAGAACAAGCAGAAATTCATCGGTCAGATTATGACAAGCAAATCTCCGGTACGTTCCTGTGAGGATATTGACGAAGCAGCATTATCCTATGCAGAGGTTAAGGCTCTTGCAACCGGAAATCCCTATATCAAAGAGAAAATGGATTTGGATATACAGGTATCGAAGTTGAAATTGATGAAAGCAAACCACACAAGTCAGCGTTACCGTCTGGAGGATAATATTGCACAGCATTATCCAAAACAGATAGCCACCATGAAAGAGCGAATAGCCGGGTATCGTGCGGATATTCAGACATATGAGCAGAATAAACCTATAGATAAAGATACGTTTTCCATGAAAATCGGCAACAGGTTCTTTACAGATAAGAAAGAAGCAGGAACAGCTCTTATTGATATGTGTAGGAGTGCAAAGCAACCCAATATGGCAGTAACCATTGGAGAATATCAGGGATTTAAGATGAGTGTTTCTTTTGATTCATTCTTTTCAAAATTTACAATTAATTTAAAAGGGCAGTTAAGCCATGAGGTGGAAATCGGTGCTGATCCGTTAGGTAATCTGCAAAGACTTTCCAATGCCTTAGAAGCAATGTCCGGCAAAATGGCAGATGTGGAGCAGAAACTTTCCAATGTGGAACATCAGCTTGAAACTGCAAAGGTTGAGGTCACAAAACCTTTTCCACAGGAAACAGAGCTAAAGGAGAAATTAGAAAGACTTAGTGAGTTAAATGCTCTTTTGAATATGGATGAAAAAGGTGATGGAGCAATGGTCATGGGTGATGATGAACCAGAGAATGGAGAGCCAAGCGATGTGCCAGAGAATGGCAAGACAGAACTGGTGGCAGATGAACCAATGAAGCCTGTGGCAAGTTTCACGATGTCAGAGCGTATTGTAGACCATGAGAGAAATAGAATGCTTGCAGATGGTTCTAAAGGTCGGATTTCTGTTAAGGAAAAACTTGCTGAAATGAGTGCCAGAATTAACAAGGATAAGGCTGGTGTTCAAAGGACTTTGGAAAAGCCGGATACGGCAAAAATGAAAGGAAAAGAAGAGTGTATATAAAATAGTTTAGAGAGAGCAGGTAGAGAAATCTATCTGCTTTTTCTTTTATAGAGCAAATTTTAGGAGGAAATCAAAATGGCAGATACAAAAACAGAAAAACAAAAAGTGCAGGAAATCACAGAAAAGCTGGAACAGGGTATTAAAGAATTGTTTGAAAGTGAAAAGTATAAGAATTATCTGAACACCATGTCAAAATTTCATAATTACAGCTTTAACAACACGCTTTTAATTGCCATGCAGAAACCGGATGCTACCTTAGTAGCAGGTTTTCAGGCTTGGAAGAAAAACTTTGAAAGACACGTTAAAAAAGGGGAAAAAGGGATTCGCATTCTTGCCCCGGCACCATATAAGGTAAAAGAAGAACAGGAGAAACTTGATCCGGAAACCAAGGAAATCATGCTTGATAAGGACGGAAAGCCTGTTATGGAGGAAGTAGAGATAACCATTCCTGCCTTTCGTGCAGTTTCCGTTTTTGATGTGTCACAGACAGACGGAAGGGAACTGCCGGAGTTAGCGGTAAGTGAATTATCTGCAGATGTGGAAGGCTATCAGGATTTTATGAAAGCATTAGAAATGGTTTCTCCTGTTCCGATTGGGTATGAGGATATTTCGGGAGAAGCAAAGGGATATTATCATACAGAGGAACAGAGAGTAGCCATACAGCAGGGCATGAGTGAAAGTCAGACGGTCAAAACAGCTATCCATGAAGTGGCACACGCAAAGCTACATAGCAGAGAGTTAAATAGGGATGCAGATCTTTTGGAACAAAAAGACCGTAATAGCAAAGAAGTAGAAGCAGAGAGTGTTGCCTATACGGTATGTCAGCACTTTGGGATTGATACATCTGAGTATTCTTTCGGCTATATTACCGGATGGAGCAGTGGCAAGGAAATGACGGAGTTAAAATCTTCCCTTGATACTATCCGTAGGACAGCTTCTGAGATGATTAGTGGCATCGAAGCACATCTCCAGGAATTGCAGAAAGACAGGGTAGTGGAACAGGACATTGTAGATATACAGGAAAATTCGGAGATGTCTATAATGAAACAGGCAGAAGAACTTATCAATCGTTTGGAAACGAATAAGACTATTTTCAGCCCAGACGAAAGAAATTTGATTGTTAATTATGCTTATAAAATGGGAGATATAGATAAAACTGAGGAATTAGCCTATCGTCTTGCAGAGCTAGAAGAAAATTCTCCGAACCTTGTGGCACAGATAGTCAGCAATGCACAGGCAGAGATTGATGCTTTACCGGATGGAATGGTAGGACTTTCTGAAATGCACGAGTATGGATATACCTGGGCGGAAATGCTACCACTGACACAGGAGAGAGCAGAGGAGCTTTTCAAAGAAGATGTTACAGTATATCAGCTTCATGAGGATGGTTCTGAAACAATGATTGAAGATATGGAGGATTTACAGGCTCACAAAGGTATGTTTGGTGTGGAAAAGGAGGACTGGAACGCATATTTGGAACATCAAACCATGAAGAATGAATTAGAGGAGAGTTCTGCCAACAAAGAATCACTTCTTTTGCATGGTAGTGAAAATCAATTTGGTATCTATCAGCTTAAAGATACACTGGAAGCAAGGGATATACGCTTTATGAACATGGATTACCTTGAAAGTAGGGGGATTGCAGTAAATAAAGAGAATTATAATTTGGTTTATACTGCACCGTTGGAAGATGGTACAAGTCTTGAGGACATCTATACAAAATTTAATATAGACCACCCGAAAGATTTTAAAGGTCACTCATTGTCTGTCAGCGATGTGGTGGTGATTCATCAGAACGGAGAGAATACCAGTCACTATGTAGATTCCTTTGGTTACAAGGAAGTTTTGGAGTTTACACAGGAGGTTTCAAAAGAAAAATCTTCCATTCAGAAAAGTCAGGATATTCAGAATGAAACAGTAAAAGGTTATAGGGATATGACACCAGAGGAAGTCAAAGATTTTGTGAAACAGAGATTTGTAGAGCAGCTTCATAACAGTGGTATTGAAAATATTTCTATGTATATGGAGAAGTTTGATACACTTTATGAACATGGAAAAATGGATAATCTTATGCCGACAGAGGAAGAAAAGTGTATCCTAGAAGATGTAGCATATACAGAAAACGATAATCTTGATATTGAAGAAAAAGAGCCGGATCAAATAGTGGAGCAGAAGCCTACAAAAGTCACTCTTATGGTGTCTGAGTGCAGTGAGTTTCATAATCTTGGAGAATTTCATGAGGGCATAGAAACAGTGGACGAAGCTATTAAACTGTATCATCAGATACCACCGGAGCGAATGAGTGCAGTTAGGGGTATCGGAATTAACATCCATAAAGAGGGTACAGAGAGTTATGAAGATGTGGAAATAGATATTATTTCTGGCAAGGTTGCTGATTTGGAGATTTTGGATTATATACCGGATATTACAGATGATCCGAAAGCAATCGAAATAATTGCAGAGTTGATTGATAAGTTACCGGATATAGAAGTGCGAGGTTCGCTGGAGAAGTGGCAGGCTGCATTGCTTGCTACACAGATAGACCAGCTTTCTTATGATTATGATACATATCAATATAGAGATACAGTAGAGAACAGGGATGTGCAAGTGGCGAATATCACAGAGGACATCAGAAACGGAAATACCGGGTACCTTAATGATTTCCTTAATGCAATCATAGCAGAAAGTGTCAGAGAAGGCATAACGGATATTTTCGTGCAAGGTTCGGAGAGTGATGACAGTGAAGCGGTACAGACCGCCAGAAGGGCGAAGGAGCTGTTAGATAAGCTGGCAGAATATAAACCGCTTGCAAAGGTGGAGGAACTTGAAGAAGCCAATTATAATATGATTGATAATGTTCTGAATAATGAAAAGCCAAAGAAAGAGGAAGAACGCTTGTCAGGGAGAATTTCTATAAAAGAGAAACTGGCAGAGAAAAAGGCTATGATAGAGCATCATGATAAGGGGAATGAGCCTTTAATAGCGAAAGATACAGAAAAGAAGCAACAGAGGGAGATATAAAGGTGCGACAAGAGTCCGTATTTTAGGACTTGTTAAAGGATAAAATAAGAATCAAGGTGGAGGTTTTTTCTCTCTTACCTTGATTCTTTTTTTGATTTTTTGAAAACATAGATAAATATGTCTTTTTGTGTTTTAAGTATATCTTTGCGTAAATAAAATTTAGAAAGTTAAACTTTGGATGGAAAAATGTTAAGGAGTATGATATAATACGAGATAGTGATTGCGTTTTAGTTTTCAAAGGAAAGGTGTATTGTAATGATAATCTCGTATAATGGTTTATGGAAGATTTTAATTGATAAAAATTTACAAAGAAAAGATTTGAAGGAAGCGTTAAAAATAAGTTCATCAACTTTTGCAAAGATGAGCAGAGGAGAAACGGTATCTATGGATGTCAAATTGTTGTGGTCAAGCATTTTTGTAACACTACGACCTAATTTTTGCCACAGGGCTTATGTAGCCCCATAGCGTGCCTCAAAAGGCGTCTTGTAATTATTATAAGAATGCGGACGTACATGATTATAGTGTACATACGCAAATTCTTCGACAGCTGTATAGAGTTCTTCTTCGGTATGATAATAATGCTGATAAATCAAGTCATTTTTCAAAGTGTTGAAGTATCGTTCCATTGGTGCATTGTCATACGGATATCCGGCTTTACTCATACTTTGCGTAATACCATGGCTTTCACAGAACTCTGTATATTCTTTCGATGTGTACTGGCTTCCTTGATCTGAATGTATCAGAAGTTTGCTTAAGTCGATTCCTGGTTGGGAATCAATTGCTTTTTGCAAGGTTTCCTTTGCAAGAGCAG
>CASEML010000071.1 GCA_949289145.1 uncultured Eubacteriales bacterium
ACGAAGTGCATTGCAACTGAAATGACACAGTTTTCGCCCATTAATGAATGCTTATCATTGTTTGTGACTTTATCAACCATTGCACAAATGGCTAAAATAAAGGCTTTTTTGTGCAAAATAAATAAGAAAGTGTAGAGAGAAATTATGCGTAAAATATTATTAAAAGCGAAAATGCTGCTATGTATTTTAACAATGAGCTTGGTGATTTTTATTTTGGCATTTTCAGCTTTGCTTTTTCCAAAATATAATAAGGTGAAAGATGTAGAGTTTTTGTCAAATGATTATTACACTGTAACCTTTAGAGATAGTAATATTTCTATTGGAGAATTTTATGGGAATTTTAACAGTGAGTTCTTTGAATATATAATAGCAAACTATCAATGGGCAAAAATAAAGGCCATTCCTTTTGGTGAGAAGGAATTAGAACAATTAGGAATAGATTCAGAAGTTTTGCAGAATAGAAAAAAACAGGAAGATATCGCTGTAATCAACGAAAAATATTTGAAAATATGTTATGAGGAGAATAATACATATTATATTGAAAACCAAGGGGTTATTTATGAAGTCATTGGAACATTTTCTGATGATAAAGACGATGATTTGAAGGAAACTTCATGTTATTTAAATTTAAATGCGAATGGCTTAAAAAGTAATAATAAATATGATTGCTTATTCTTAGATATTTCAAAAAACTATGATGCAGAGCAGTTAGTAAAATCAATTAAAAAGAAATACCCGGAAATTGATATAAAAAAATGGTCAGGAACACAATATAATACATTTAGCAATAATGTGTATCTCTTTGTAGTTACATTGGTATGTGCCCTATTGCTTTGTATGAATTGTGTTGCTTTCACAGAGGCATGGCTTAGTTCGCAAAAAGGAGAATTGGGAATCAGAAGGTTAGTAGGAGCGACTATAAAAAATAACAATTGTTATATTATAAAAAGTTATCTGGAAATCTTTGGTATTTCGTGTGGAAGTGCAGTTTTAATTTCTTTTTTAGTTTTTGGCTTTCTAAAACGGATAGAGTTATTACGGGCCACAAGAGAATTGTTTGGAACATCATTACATATAGGTCCGTTGCTTTTAGCCGTAATTGTTGTATTTGTAATAGGCGGTATTACAATCCAATTGCAATATTTAACCATAATGAAAAAAGAAATATTAGAGATGATGAGGTGAGTAATAAATGATTAGGAATTTAAGATTTTCCATAGAAGCAATGGGAGATAAAAAAATTGAAATGTTTTTGAGATGGGTTCAGATTGTGATTTCATTTGTGTGCCTCTGCTTTATTTTCCAGACATTTTATGATTTTCAAAGTATTAATGAAAAAATAGAATATCTAGCCGGCACATCAGAAATATATGTGTTACGGGATTTAAATACAGATGCCTGGTATGAGGAATTATGTAACAATGATGAGTTAACTTGGAAATTTCAAAAAATTGTAGATGTGATTAATCAAACAGAGGTAGAAAAGATAGTATTAAATAACAATTACGAAACAACGAAAGATCAGCAGAGTATAGAGCTGATTTCCGTTTCCAAGAATTTTTTTGAGAAATATGGAGTGAATGGGAATTTTGAGGAGGAGGTGTTTTCTGATTTCGAATTACGGACACTATCAAATGAAGAATGGAGTAATGAAATTTGGCCTGTAGTGGCAGGGTATAATTATACCCATAGTTATGATTTGGGTGAAGTGATTCAGGATGATTATGGTCAGAAATATAAAATTGTAGGTTTTCTTTCTAAAAATACTACCTATACACTGCCGATGCAAAGTAAGGATTTAGAGTGCTTAGACGCTGCATTTATTATTCCGGTGAATATAGATAAGAATGATAATGGAAATATGATAGAATATATTTTTTCGTGTCAATTTATTACGGATCAAAAAGAGGCATTAAGCAGTATTGAGAAAACAAATCGGGAACTTCAATTATTGGATATGTATTTTGATAATTATACGAATCAATTAGAATATGTGAAAAATGATACAATAGAGTGTATGGTTCTATTCGGCAGTTTTGGTGTTGTTTTGATGGTATTCTCCATGATCGGTATTGTGTGTATGATTATTCAGTTGATTGCGAATTATGAATATGAGTATGCCATTAATATGTTATGTGGAGCAAATTTCGGAGACATTTATTTTCGTGTGGTCTTTCAAAGTGTCTGCTTAATAGGTAGTAGTGTGCTGATATCTTTTGCATTCTTTGGAAACACCAAGGCATTTAGAAATATAGTAGTAATTTCTGGGGTTTGTTTGGCGGGACTGTTTATATTTAGTTTTTTAAAATTGAAATCGGAGACAATAATTAACAAAATAAGAATAAACGGGTGAAATGGATGAAAAATATAGAATTAAGGAATATAACAAAAAAATATGGAAAAGGTGAAAATAAGACTTGTGCTTTAAATAAAGTAAATATTGGAATAGATGAGGGAGAAATGGTGGCTATTATGGGGACCTCAGGTTCCGGTAAAACTACCTTACTGAATATTATTGGGACAATTGATTCTTGGACGGAAGGAGAGTATTATTTAAAAGGAAAAAATATTAGAGATTACAGTGAAAAGGAAAAAGCTGTTTTGCGAAATCAAGTGTTTGGATTTGTAGTGCAGGATTTTGCATTGGTTCCACATTATAAGGTGGAAAAGAATGTGGAGTTACCCTTATATTATACAAAATACTCTAAAAAGAAGCGTAAGGAAAAGACGGATCATGTTTTAGAAAGACTTCATTTAATAAACAAAAAGCATTGCTATCCGGCAGAACTTTCAGGAGGTCAAAAACAGAGGATTGCCATTGCCAGAGCCCTTGTGAATGAAGCTGAAATTTTACTTTGTGATGAACCTACCGGTGCACTGGATTCAAAAACTACAAAGGAAATAATGGATATATTTGTTATGCTTAACAGGTCGGGAAAAACAATCATAATTGTTACTCATGATATGGAAGTAGCTAAGTACTGTAGGAGGCTTGTTAAAATAGAAGATGGGAACATAATAGAGGATGTTTATAAATGATTATGGATTTATCTCTTGCAATTTATCTGTATATAGTCTAGACTCTATATTATATAATATAGAAAAAATCATACGAGGAGAGTGCAGATGAAGATTTTACACAGTCTTCCCAGAGAAGATGGCTTTTTTATGCCGGCAGAATTTGAACCCCATTACGGATGCCTGATGATTTGGCCAGAACGGGCAGATTCATGGCAGTATGGAGCAGTTGCGGCAAGACGTGCTTTTTGTGAAGTGGCAAAGGCCATTGCCGAAAGTGAAAAAGTCATTATGCTGGTAAGCTTTGAACAATATGATACAGCAAGAGAAATGCTGCCGGAACATATCCGGGTGGTGGAAATGTCAACAGACGATTCATGGGCAAGAGACTGCGGTCCTACTTTTGTAAAAAATAAAGAGGGAGAAATTCGGGGAATTGACTGGGGATTTAACGCATGGGGCGGTCTGTATGACGGATTGTATTTTCCATGGGATAAAGACAATAAAGTGGCAAGAAAAGTCTGTGACTTACTGGAAAAAGATACTTACGATGCAAGAGATTTTATTTTAGAGGGCGGTGCCATTCATTCTGACGGTGAAGGTACGGTGATGGTGACAGAAAGCTGTCTTTTAAGTAAGGGAAGAAATCCTGAACTTACGAAAGCTGAAATTGAGCAGAAGTTAAAGGATTATCTGAATGTAGGCAAGGTACTGTGGCTTCCTTGTGGAATATACAACGATGAAACCAACGAGCATATAGACAATATTTGTGCCTTCACATCTCCGGGGCATGTGGTACTGGCATGGACGGAAGAAAAAGAAGATCCTCAATACCAAATGTCAAAGCAGTGCCTTGACTATCTTATGCAGGAGACAGATGCAAAAGGAAGAAAGCTACAGGTGCATAAATTGCCCCTTCCGGCTCCTGTGTATATCACAGAGGAAGAATGCGAAGGGCTGATTCATTGGGATGGAGAACCTACCAGAACAGATGGAGAACGTCTGGCGGCTTCCTATGTGAATTTCTATATTGCCAATAAAAGCATAGTGATGCCTGCCTTTGGCGATGAAAAAGACAAAGATGCAAAACAGAAATTAGAGCAGCTATTTCCTGAACGCAAAGTGGTACAGGTAAGTGCCAGAGATATTCTTATTGGCGGTGGAAATATTCATTGTATTACACAGCAGATTCCCAGATGGAAATAAATTGTAAAGCAGAGGAAAGAAGAAAGGAAACGGACAAGCAATGAGAAAAGTGATAGCAGCGGCAGTTCAGATGCAGTGTGATAGATCCAGAGAAAAAAATATCAAAAAAGCAGAGGAAATGGTGCGAAAAGCAGCAGAGAAAGGAGCAAATATAATCCTTTTGCCGGAATTGTTTGAAAATCTGTATTTTTGTCAGGAAAAACGATATGATTATTATGAATTAGCAGAGAGCGTTCAGGATAATAAGGCTGTTCAGAACTTTAGAAAACTGGCAAAAGAATTAAAAGTGGTACTTCCTGTCAGCTTTTACGAAAAAGATGTGAATAGTTTATATAACACGGTAGCAATGATTGATGCAGATGGAGAGATTCTCGGTATTTATCGGAAAACACATATCCCGGATGACCACTTTTATCAGGAAAAATTTTATTTTACGCCGGGGGATACTGGATTTAAAGTTTGGGATACCAGATACGGAAAAATCGGCGTGGGTATCTGCTGGGATCAGTGGTTTCCGGAATGTGCAAGAAGTATGGCAGTGCAGGGAGCAGAGCTGCTTTTTTATCCTACAGCCATTGGCTCGGAACCGATTTTACAGTGCGACAGCATGCCTCATTGGCGCAGATGTATGCAGGGACATGCCGGTTCTAATCTAGTGCCTGTGATTGCGGCAAACCGGGTAGGAGAGGAAAAAGTAACACCTTGTGAAGAAAATAACAATCAGAGTTCCGCACTGCTTTTTTATGGTTCTTCTTTTATTACCGATGAAACGGGAGAGCTCAAACAACAGGCAAACAGAACAGAAGAAACGGTACTGCTGCAGGAGTTTGACCTTGATGAAATTGCAGAGAATCGTTTAAGCTGGGGCTTATTCCGTGACCGCCGCCCAGAATATTATGGATAACTAAAAAGTAAATAAACTTATGGAAAGTGGTTGCGAAAAAGCCATAATTGGACTATATTATTAGATGGAGAAAAAGAGATAAATAGTTTACAGAAAGGGAAAAGTATGAAGAAAGTAAGTGGAAAAGCGACAGCAAAACATACAGCAGCTAAGGTGGCAGCTAAGGCGGCAGCAAATTCAGCAGTAAATGATGCAGCAGTTACAGAAGTAAAGGAAGAAGTTATGAAGAAAAATGAAGTGAAACCGGAAGTCACCGTACAGTATCGCCATTATGAGGCGGATATGGAAGCGGTGATACAAAGAGTAAAAGAGGACGTGGAAGTCAGAGGAAACCGTGGTGTAGAGATTGAAAAAATGCAGATTTATGTTAAACCGGAGGATTTTGCCGCTTATTATGTGATCAATGATGGCATTGTAGGAAAGGTAAACTTATTCTAAAGGTACATACTCACATTAGCGAATAAATTTTAAAAAACCTCTTATACTATCCATAAGAAGACAGGATAGATAGGAGGTTTTTTATGGATAATAATATTGTGCAGCAGGGAAAACAGAGCCTTTCCTTTGTCAATGCACCGGAGATTCTTTCTAGTGCTTCCGTGGTTGGAAAAAAAGAAGGAGAAGGTCCTTTGGGAAATATGTTTGATATGGTGGGGGAAGATCCTATGTTTGGTTGCGAATCATGGGAAGATGCAGAAGCCACATTACAGAAGGAAGCCTTTACTCTTGCTATTGGAAAATCTCGTATTGAAAAATGGCAGCTTCGTTATATATTTGCGGGTGATCTGTTGGGGCAGGAAATGGCAAGTTCTTTTGGATTGGCTGATATGCAGGTTCCTTTGTTTGGCGTTTACGGTGCTTGCTCAACCGCCGGGGAGAGCCTGTCTTTGGCAGCATTGAGCGTTGCTGCCGGCGCAGCAGATTATGTGATGGCAATCACTTCCAGTCATTTTGCCAGTGCAGAGAAGCAGTTTCGTTTTCCTTTGGCCTATGGGAATCAAAGACCACCATCTTCCACATGGACGGTAACTGGAAGCGGAGCTTTTGTAGTTGGGAAAGAAAAAGGACTTGCTAAGATCACTGGAGTAACAACCGGTAAGATTGTGGATTTTGGAGTGACAGATTCCATGAATATGGGGGCTTGTATGGCACCTGCAGCCTGCGATACCATATACTGGAATTTTATGGATTTTTCCTGTGATGAACAGCAGTATGATAAAATTATTACAGGGGATTTGGGTGATGTGGGGTATGAAATTCTGATTGACTTAATGAAAGACAAGGGATTTGATATCAGTGGGAAATTATTGGACTGCGGAAGGATGATTTTTGATAAAGAAACACAGGGAACCAATTCTGGAGGCAGCGGCTGTGGATGTTCTGCCACCGTTTTGTCTGCATTAATTCTGCAAAAAATCAAAGAAAAGAAATGGAACAAGGTATTGTTTGTGCCAACAGGAGCACTTCTTTCACCGGTATCCCACAACGAAGGCCTAAGTGTACCGGGGATAGCCCATGGGGTGGTATTAGAAAGCTGCTAGCGTTCCATTTCCGTTAACAGCTTTCGGTACTGGCTTGGTGTCATCTTGAATTTGGATTTAAACACTTTATTAAAATAAGAGATATTATTAAATCCGGTATCCAAAGCAATCTCCATAACAGAGTCATCTTTTTCCTTCAGCATTGCGGATGCTACGTCAAGGCGGTAATTGTTAATGTAGTCGATACAGGTCATGCCAACGTGCTTTTTGAAGAAGCGCATAAAATGATATTCGCTGAAATCGCATATGGCAGCCAGATCTGCTACGGTAATATGCTCTGCATAATTGGTATGAATGTAATTGATTACATTCTTTAAAAGTTCGGAAGTATGCTGGATATGAGAGTGATTTTTATCTTTGGAAAGGATATTGTAATGAAACAGTTGGTAAAATAAGAGCATCAGGTGAGATTTCACCGCCAGCTCATAGCCAGCTGTTTGTTCTTTATAAGCTCTATGAAGATTTAAAAAACAAGTGATGATCTCATCGTAGCCGGGAGTATCTTTATGGATTACCATGGGAGAAGTAATTTCACCATGCATTAAAGGCACAAAATATTGAATGGCGCAGGCATCGGTAAGCAGACTGTTTAACATATTCAGATGAAATACAAAAGTTTGGGTTTTTAAGTGGTTAGTGTCTTCTAACTGGTAAGCATGAAGCACTCCCGGTGGAATAATTAAAAAGTCTGTACTTTCTACAGGATATTCTTTCAGATCCAAATCATAAGTGCCATGACCAGAGCAGAGAAAAGTAATTTCCATTTCTTCGTGCCAGTGCATAGGCAAAACAAAAGTACCATTTTCCGCATTTAATTCGTAATAAGATATAGGAGAGAGGAAATCTCCATGAGTGGTTAATTCCTTTAGTCGTAAATATTCCATGTATTCCATAAGAACCTCCAGAGTATATTTCAAAAATGAGCAGAATCGTGTTAGTTTAAAGCTATATTTTGCAAGAAAACGTTTGATAAAACAAGTATACTACTAATTAAAAGAAAAAGAAAGCATAGAATTATGAAGGAGGCAGAAATGATTAAAAAATATAGTTTTGGAAAAGTGTTTGATACAGAAGCAGTAGTAAAGAGCATAAAGGCAGCCAGAGGAAAGATGCCTTTCTTTCAGCAGCAGGATAATGATACAAAAGAGGGACTGCTGTTTACCTATGAAATGGAAAAAGAAGATAAGGTGTATGGGCTGGGAGAACAGGTCAGGGGAATCAATAAAAGAGGACATTTGTATATCAGTAATTGTGCAGATGATCCGGTACATTCCGAAGAAAAGAATTCTCTTTATGGGGCACATAATTTTATTCTGGTAGACGGTAAGGAAAGATTTCTGGTATTCTTTGATACCCCGGAAAAAGTAACTTTTGATATTGGGTATACGGATATGGATGTACTTACGGTAGAAACGGCAAAAGATGTGGACTGCTATGTGATAACCGGAAATAAATTGTTGGATATAATCAAAGAGTTTCGTGAAATCATTGGCCAGAGTTACATTGCACCACTTTGGGCATTCGGATACCAGCAGTGCCGCTGGAGCTATATGAACGAAGAAGAAATCAGAGAAGTAGTGAAAGGGCACAGAGAAAATCATATTCCCTTAGATACCGTTTATATGGACATTGATTATATGGATTCCTATAAAGATTTTACCATCAATGAAAAAGCCTTCCCTAAATTTGAAAAATTTGTGGAAGAAATGAAGAAAGAACATATCCGCCTGATTCCGATCATTGATGCGGGGGTGAAAATTGAAAAAGGTTATGATGTATATGAAGAAGGTGTAAAAAATAACTACTTCTGTAAAGATGAAGAGGGCAAGGACTTTGTAGGGGCAGTATGGCCGGGAAAAGTACATTTTCCTGATTTCTTAAATGAAGATGCCAGAAAATGGTTTGGAAAGAAATACAAGTTTTTATTGGATCAGGGCATTGAAGGCTTTTGGAATGATATGAATGAACCGGCAATTTTTTATTCTGATAAAGGCTTGCAGGAAGCCTTTGATTATGTGGACAGCGTGAAAGGAACTAACATTGATATTAATGCTTTCTTTACATTGAAAGATAAGGTGCTAGGAATTGCTAATTCACCGGCAGATTACAAAGCTTTCTATCACAATACAAAGGCAGGCAGAATTCGTCATGACAAGCTGCATAATTTATATGGATATAATATGACCAGGGCAGCAGGAGAAGCCTTCGATGAGATGGTTCCGGACAAGCGTATTTTGATGTTTTCCAGGGCTTCCTATATTGGAATGCACAGAAACGGCGGTATCTGGCAGGGAGATAATCTGGCATGGTGGTCACACTTATTGATGACCATAAAAATGCTACCATCTTTGAATATGTGTGGTTTCCTTTACACTGGTTCTGATATTGGCGGCTTTGGCGCAAATACCACAGAAGATCTTGTTCTGCGTTGGCTGGAGTTTGGAGTATTTACACCTTTGATGCGTAACCATGCGGCACTGGGGACCAGAAAGCAGGAGGCATATCAGTTTAAAAATGTGGAAGATTTTAAAAATATCATTGGTATCCGTTATGGTTTGATTTCTTATATTTATAGTGAATATATGAAAGCCGCATTAAATAATGAAATGTATGCAAAACCGCTGGCATTTGTTTATGAAGATGATGCATATGCGAAAGAGGTGGAGGATCAACTGATGATTGGAGATTCCATTATGATTGCACCTGTATATACACAGAATGCTAAGGGAAGGTATGTATATCTTCCGGAAGAAATGATGGCAGTGAAAATGAGAAGCCTTACAGAATATGACTGCAAAGTACTGCCGGCGGGACATCACTATGTGGACGTGGCTCTGAATGAGATGATTTTCTTTCTTCGGCCAAATTGCTTAGTGCCGGTTACCTATGGCGGAGAATCCACCGAAGAAGTGGATTTTACCACGTTGAAGGTGTTTGGATTTGTAAAGAAAAATACAACTTATAAACTCTATTTGGATGACGGTGTAAGCAAAGATTACGGAAAAAAAGAAAATTATATGGAGATTAAGGCAGACAAAAAGGGCAGCGTAACAGTGAACAGTGATAAGATAACCATCAGAGAAAGTGTAATTTTAAACAAATAATAGAAAGCAGGCTTTGCAAACGTTTTACTGTCATAAATACCAAAGTGCGCTTTCTAAGGGGAGGAAGGGCAATGGAGAAAAACAGGAAAAATCAAGATATTAACATTGATGATTACACAATGAAACGAATGGCTGTCATGTCCATACCGATTTTTATGGAATTGTTTTTGCAGCTGTTAGTGGGAAATATGGATCAGATTATGATCAGTCGGTATTCTCAGAATGCAGTGGCGGCCATCGGCAATGGAAATCAGATTATGAGCATTCTGATTATTTTCATGAATGTGGTGGGGTCGGGTACTACCATAGTGCTGGCCAAGTATTTAGGTGCCAACAATAAGGAAAAGGTGGCAGAAACTTGTACAGTATCTATTGCGATGATTACCATTGTGGGATTTATTGCAAGTTTTATCCTTGTGGTGTTTCATATGCCCATTTTCCGTCTTATGAATGTGCCGGAAGAAATTTTGTCAGATGCCTCTAAGTATATGTCTATTATTGGAGTTTGCGTGATTGTACAGGCAATATATATTGGATTTGGAGCTATTTTGCGAAGCTATTCTATGAACAGTACCATAACGGTAATTTCCTTTACTATAAATATAGTGAATGTAATTGGAAATGCAATTTTAATTTATGGCTTGTTTGGTTTGCCGGCACTTGGTATCGTGGGTGTAGCCATCTCTACGAATATCAGTAAGTGCGTAGGTTTGATCATTATGCTGATCGTATTTAAGAAAAAGCTGGAAATTAAGCTTTCTTTCAAGTACTTGAGGCCGCTCTCTACAGACACCATCGGAAAAATTCTTGCAGTGGCGATTCCGTCAGGGGCAGAAGGAATATCTTACAATATTTCTCAGATGGTAGTTCTTGGAGTGGTGAATACTTTTGGAACCTATGTGGTGAATACTAAGGTCTACGTGGGGATGGCAGCAAATGTGGCATACATTTATTCTGTTGCCATTGCCCAGGCACTGCAGGTAGTCATTGGCTATGTGATAGGTGCCGGAAGGAAAGATTTGGTAGCTAAAAAAGTCTGGTCAGTACAATTGGTGGCAACGGTGGTATCTGTAGGTTTAAGTATTCTTTTATATTTTAACTGCAGGGCATTTGTGGGCTTGTTTACTCATGACGAACGAGTATTGGCACTGGCGCAGCAAGTATTGCTGGTGGAAATCATACTGGAAGTGGGAAGGTCTATTAATCTTGTAATGGTAAAGGCATTGATTGCCACCGGTGATGTGAAGTTTCCGGTAGTTTGTGGTATTATTTGCCAATGGGTGGCAGCAGCGTTGTTTTCCTATATTTTAGGAAGCGTTTTGGGGTTAGGGTTAGTAGGCGTGTGGATTGCACTGACCATGGACGAATGCAGCCGGGGATTTATCTATGTGATTCGGTTTAAAATGGGAAAATGGAAACAAATAAATACAACATAATTTAAGCTGCCCAATATGGCAGCTTAAATTATGTTTCTAGTACATATTTTATACAGGTTTGGAAATACTACCCTTAGAAAATCGTTTTTGCATGATGCAGAAGGGAGTCAGATTAGTATGATGGATTATGTAAATGCTTTTTGGGTTGGAGGGCTGATCTGTGCATTGATTCAGATATTGATGGATAGGACAAAGCTGATGCCTGGAAGAATTATGGTGCTTCTAGTTTGTACTGGAGTGGTACTTGGTGCCTTAAATTTATATCCTCCATTGGTGGAATTTGCAGGTGCCGGAGCCAGTGTACCATTGCTTGGTTTTGGAAATACCCTTTGGAAAGGAATCAGGGAAGCTGTGGACACAGATGGTTTTATTGGAATTTTTATGGGCGGCTTTACATCCAGCTCAGTGGGAATATCAGCGGCTCTGATTTTTGGATATATAGCAAGTTTGATTTTTAAACCGAAAATGAAAGAATAAAAGAATAATAGAAGCGGTACAGAGAACTCCTAAGAAGACAGCTCTGTACCGCTTATTGTCTGTTATACAAATGCAAAAATATATAACATATGTTCTTGACATTACTTTCCTAACTGTATATAATCTGTATCAAGATGAATAATACACTTAATAAAATAGTACAATTAAGTAGAAAGGAAAAAATATGATTATTATTGATTACAAAGATAGAAGACCTATTTATGAACAAGTAATTGAACGATTTCAAGACTTAATTGTCAAGGGTGTCTTAAAGCCTGACAGTCAGCTGCCTTCTGTGCGCAGTCTTGCCATGGAATTATCCATCAATCCTAACACGATACAAAGAGCTTATACAGAACTGGAACGTCAGGGGTATATTTATTCTGTAAAAGGCAGAGGCAGTTTTGTGAGTTTTAATGAAGAATTGTTGGATTTGAAACAAAAAGAAGTGAAAGAAAAGCTCCAGAAGATTATTGAGCTTGCCAAAAGTGTTCAGATTCCGGAAATACAAGTGCAAGAAATTGTAAAGGAAAGTTATCAGAGGGAGGAGATAAAATGATAGAAGCAGCTGAAATCAGCAAAAGCTTTGGAGACATTAAAGCAGTAGATCATATTTCTCTAACTATAAGAGAGGGAAACGTGTTCGGGCTGGTAGGAACCAACGGAGCAGGAAAAAGTACTTTTATGAGAATGATGGCTGGCGTTCTGTGCCCTGATCGGGGAACGATTTTAGTGGACGGCATACCGGTATATGAATCCGAGGAAGCGAAAAGAAAACTTTTTTATATTTCGGATGATCAGTTCTTTCTTTTGAACTCCACACCAAAAGACATGGGATGTTTTTATAAAACCGTCTACCCGGAGTTTGACGAGAATAAGTATCTGGACTGTTTAGAGAAATTTTCCATGGATGCCAAAAGAAAGATTGCAACTTTTTCTAAGGGAATGAAAAAGCAACTTTCTATTTTGCTTGGAATCTGCGCCGGAACAAAATATCTTTTGTGCGATGAAACCTTTGATGGGCTGGATCCTGTGATGCGTCAGGGGATAAAAAGTCTGTTTGTTAGAGAAATGGGAGATCGGGGACTTACACCTGTAATAGCTTCACACAATTTAAGAGAGTTAGAAGATATCTGTGACCATGTGGGCTTGCTGCATAAAGGCGGTGTGCTTCTCTCAAAGGACTTATTGGAGATGAAGTGCAACATATTTAAAGTACAGTGTGTTTTCAATGATTCTATTATGGAATATGAAGCAGTTACAAAACTGGATGTATTGAAGCATGAAAGAAGAGGTTCTTTGGTCACATTGACTATTCGGGGAGATCAGGAGGAGATTATGCATAGGATACAGAGTGCAAATCCTGTATTTAGTGAAATTCTTCCGTTATCTTTAGAAGAGATTTTTATCAGTGAAACGGAGGTAGTAGGATATGATATCAAAAAGCTCATTTTCTAGTTTGTTAAAAGAAGATATAAAGACAAAAATGTGGCTTGTTTTAGTGAATGTTATTTTATTGTTTCTAAATTTTCCTGTTGTTATGGCAATACAGGTACAGAATGTGGCGGAACATGTTAGAGCAGGTGCATACACAAAAGATCAGGTGGTTGATATATTAGTTTACTATATTGGCGGAAAGAATATGGCAACCATACTTCTTACATTGCTGATGGGATGTGTAGCGGGGGTGGCGCAGTTTGGATATTTATATCACAAAAATCAGGTGGATTTTTATCATAGCCTGCCGATCCGCAGACAGAAATGTTTTTTGATACGCTTTGTAAATGGAATGTTAATGTATTTTCTGCCATACATATTATTTTGCTTGATGGGGATTGCAGTGGTCTGCGCTTTTGGATATGGGCAGATGGCAATCATACGGGCGGCATTTTTAGGATTCCTAATAAATATGATAGGTTATTTATTGTGTTATGCTACTGCAATACTGGCAGTATGTCTGACAGGGAATCTGTTTAGTGGAATTTGTGGAATCGTGACTTTTCAGGGGTACGGCATTTTGACAGCGTTGTTTGCCAGAAGCATGATGAGTGAATATAGTGAAACTTATATGCCCGAATATGGAAAACTGGGGCAATTGTGTAATTTTATTTCACCTATAGGTGCTTACAATCAATTATCTGATGTAATGAATGGGGATGGTTCTTCCAGTCCGCTGCTGTGGCTTTTGGGGTGCATGATTGCGGCTGTTTTACTAACAATGATATCATTCTGGGTATATCTTAACAGAAAGTCAGAAAGTGCCGGAAAGTCCATTGCATTTGAGAAAAGCAAGGGAATCATTAAAGTCTTTTTAATGGTACTTATACTTGGGTGTGGAACCTTGTTTTTCCGATCCATGGGTTATAACGCAACATTTATCTGGTCGATGATTGGGTTTGTGATTACTTTTGTTTTAGCTCATATTATGGTTCAGATTGTTTTTGAAATGGATGTAAAAGCGGTAAAGCAGGGAATAAAATCGGCTCTTATGTCAGTAATTATTTCTATTGCGATATTTGGCGGATTTTATGTGGGAGGTCATTACTACGATAGTTACCAGATCGACTGGGACAAAATGGAGTATGCGGCAGTATATTTGGAGAATTATAATGGATATGATGAAAGTTATTATGATGCGGAGCAAGGCTGTTATATCAGTTGTGAAGAATATATTTTTAAGCACATGAAGGTGAGAGATAAAGACTTAATCAAAAACTTTACAAAGGACTGTATTGACAGCGGAAAGAAAGAAGGAGAGTTGGTTTCTGTTAACTTGAAGTACACATTGAAAAATGGGAAGGAAGTTTATAGAGCCTATAAAATAGAACATAATCTAATAAAAGATTATATTTTACAGCTTCTTGATAATAAAGAATACCGAATAGGAACAGTACAGATATTCAGTATCAATCCAGAAGAAGTTACGCAGATAAAATATTATGATGAGTGGTCAGACTATCAATATTTGAATATGTCACAAGAAGAAACGACAAATCTGATCGAAACTTATAAGGAAGAATACTTAAGTGCCACTGTGGATCAGTTGAATCAAAATGCACCTGTTATGAGCTTTATTCTGGCTACAAAAGAGGATAATATGGAATGGGATTTAACAACGGTTTATGTTTATCCATCCTTTGAAAAGACCATTTCTATGCTGGAGAGTAAGGGCATGGAAGCAAAAACAATGGAAGATACCAATATTACAGAAATTACAGTATCATGGTGGAAGGAGATAGAAGATGGAGTAATGGAGCCGTTGGAAGTAACATATACAGAACCAGAAAAAATTCAGCAATTAAAACAATTGTTATCCTTTGCAGAGTATGGTTATTATACAGCATTTGATTGTGATTATACTCTGAAACAGGATTATACTATCGTACTGGAACTGGAAGATGAAGATAGGGGCATTTCCCAGCAAAGTGCAGTATTTATCAAAGAAATACCGGAATGGCTGCAGGAGGATTTGAAAAATACGGAAATCCAGCAGGAGATAGAAGGGACAGCCCAGTAGAAAGAATAGCTACCATATTTTATAAATAAAGAAATGGCACGAACGAATGTTCGTGCCATTTGCCATTTTACTTTATATAAACAATTCTTGTTATATTACCTTTTTGATTTATCACATCCTGCAAGGTCTTGTTAGAATATTTGCCTGGATCAAAAATTAAAAATTTATCTGCGGAAATACTTTTGCCTCCGGAATATCCATAAACTGTTACCCAATGCATACCGCCTGAAGAATTCTTCAAACATACAGATGCCATTTTACCTTTGGAAAGTAAGGTGTATAAGCGATTTAGTGCCACAGTGCCGCTGTAATATTCCTGAGCCCACGTATTTGGCAGGCTGCCCCAAATCAGCAAACCACCGGAGGTATAGAGGCGTGTATTTTGTGCCAGTTCCTTTGGAAGAGTATTTGTTCCATTGTATGCCATGATTAATGCTATATTGCAAGTAAGACAGCCGGAACGTGCAAGGGAATAAGAAGAGTTTCCAAGCATGACTTTTTGATAGGCGGCTTGTGTCTGAACATAAGGAAAAGCATTGTACTGACTTTGTGTCATGGAATAGTCTTTTAAAACAATTTTCGGGTACAGATAATCCCAATGGGCATATAAAGTGGTTGTTTTGGTGATTTTAACCTTGCTGGTGGATAGTATCCGAGTGCCGCCGTTTTTTTTGGTGTACCAGCCAAGAAAGGTGTAGCCTTTTTTAGTTGGAGTAGCAAGCTTTCCATAAGTAGAAGCGTAAGTCACTTTATAGCTGGATTTAGAAACTTTACCGCCGTTGGCATTTAATTTTACCTTGTAGTTTTTTGCCTTCCAGTGCGCATATAAAGTGTGATTTTCTAAACTGGTTACGAGAGTAGCAGATTTTATTTTGGTACCTTTCTTGGCTGAGGTATACCATCCTTGAAAAGTGTAGCCTTTTCTGGTAGGTTTGGGAAGTTTTCCGTATTTTTTACCAGTGGTCACCAAAATATCGTCGTATTTGGCTGAAGTTTTGTAATTCAAATTAAAACGAACGGTAATCTTTGAATTTGGTGTAACCGCAGATGTGGGTGACACAGAGGATGCCTTGGCTGTAGTGCTAAAAGTAACAAGCGTTAAGCAAAGCAGGCTTAATAAAAATAAAGTACTCTTAAATATCTTTGTCATATTATATTCCCCTTCATATGTATTTTCGACATTTATCGCATGTATCTATGATAACCTTTCAGAGACATTGGTGCAAGTGAAAATAATTGCCAAAAAACAAAAAAATCTTAAGATTTTCTTAAGGAATACAAATGAAGCAGACTGATTAAAATTTCACTGGCAAGAATTCCCCACAAATATCCGGTAATTCCCACTGTGGGAATGGTAAAAAACACAAACAAGATACGAATAATCAGCCCGATAATGTTGTGAAGAAAGGAGGTCATTGTTTTTCCAAGACCATTTAAGATACTCTCTAAAGTGGTAGCGAGACATAAAAATGGGGACAGAAAAGAAAGAGTACGTATAAAATGTCCTGCCAGTGTACTGTGAAAGAAAAATTCCCCAAGAAAAGAACCTAATATCAGAAATCCTGCTGTGAGCAGGAAACCAAAGGCAATACTTAAGGAAAAGGACTTATAAATAAGAGAGCGGATCAGCTTTTGATTGTTGGCGGCCTTTGCTTCTGAGATGGTAGGCAGCAGTAAGGTGGCAATGGAATTGGTAATGGCAGAGGGAAAAAGAATGAAAGGAAGTGCCATTCCGGTTAATGTACCATATACCTGCAATGCTTCTGAACTTTCTAATCCGAAAGAAGCCAAAGAGAGGGGAAGAAGTATTGCCTCTAAGCTTTGCAGCAGATGAAGTGCTAAATGGTTAAAACTAAGAGGGAGACTTAAGCGTATCAGTGGGAAAAAGCGCAATCTATCCATGCTTTTGGGCATTGCCACACTGTCATGTCCAAAGACAGTCAGGCAAAAGAGCATGGAAACTATTTCACCTAATACAATACCCATCACAGCGACAGAAATGTCTGCCTGAGAGTTCCTGCTTTCTAAAATGTGACAGATTAAGAAGACAGAGCCTACGCGAATCACTTGTTCTACCAGTTGGGAAACGGCAGGAACTGAGGTCTGCTTTTTTCCAAAATAATAACCGCAGATACAAGAATGTACAGCGGAAAAAGGCAGGGATAAGGCAATAATTTTGAATAAAAGTCCGCAGCGTGGTTCGTTATAAATATGTACTGCTAGTGTATCAGCAAAGTTCATTAAAAGTGTTCCTGTGAGAATAGAAAGCCCGGTGGATATGATCAAACCGCTGAATAATATGGATTTAGCACCGGCTTCATCTTTCAGAGCATGTTTTTCAGCACCTAATTTAGAAATGGCGGTGCCCAGCCCGCCAATAGTAATGGCATGGCATATGGCAACTACAGGGAAGATTAATTGATAAATTCCCATTCCCTCTGCACCAATTTTGTTGGATAAGAATATTCTATAAAAGAAACCAATAATTTTATTGATAAAACCTGTCATGGTCAGAATGAAAGTTCCTTTTATAAAAGCAGCTTTTTTACCTGATATCATCATTTTCATTACCCTAAAACCCAAAAGTTAATATAGTATATGGAAAATAAAAATAAGATATACATGAATTTGCGGCGGAAAAACATCAAAGCTATAGAAAGAGAGGAGAATATGGACCAGATTATTTATATGGATAATGCAGCAACAACAAAACCGAGAAAAGAGGTTGTGGAGGCAATGATGCCTTATCTGGAGGAATATTATGCCAATCCCTCCAGTATCTATGGCATTGCTATGGAAAATCAAAAAGTAATTCAGGAAAGCAGAAAATTTATTGCGGAAACCTTGGGTGCGGAACCAGAGGAAATTTATTTTACGGCAGGGGGAAGTGAGGCGGATAATTGGGCATTGAAAGGGGTGGCACACGCTAACCGCGAAAAAGGACGGCATATTATTACCACAAAAATAGAACATCATGCAGTGTTGAATTCTTGTCGGTACTTGGAGGAAGAAGGGTATGAAATTACTTATCTGAATGTGGATGAAAAGGGGAGAATTTTTTTAAATGAGCTAGAAGAAGCAATACGAGAAGATACCATATTGGTTTCTATTATGGCTGCCAACAATGAAATCGGAACTCTGGAACCTATCAGGGAAGCAGCAAGCATCGTAAAAGCTAAGGAGGTATTGTTTCATACGGATGCAGTGCAGATGTATGGGCAGATGCCATTAGATGTCAATTATCTTAAAACAGACTTATTGAGTGCCAGTGGTCATAAATTCAGAGGACCCAGAGGAAGCGGATTTTTGTATGTGAGAAAAGGAACCAAAATCAGTCCTTTTATAAATGGCGGAGGTCAGGAGCATGGTATGCGTGCAGGTACAGAAAATACTGCTGCTATTGTGGGAATGGCAAAGGCGGCAGAATTAGCTTTTCGTACCATGAATTATCGAATGCGTAAGGAAACGTACCATAGAAATTATCTGATTCGCAGGATATTAAACGAAATACCATGGGTCAAATTAAATGGTCATCCCTATTACCGGCTGCCGTCTAATGCAAATTTCTGTTTTGAGGGCATTGAGGGAGAATCGCTTTTGATTCTTCTGGATATGAAGGGAATCTGTGCATCTGCAGGTTCTGCCTGTACTACCGGAAATACAGAGCCGTCTCATGTATTAAACGCCATCGGTTTAGATGATAAGACGGCAGATGCTTCGCTACGGCTTACGCTTAACGAAGATATCACAAGAAAAGATTTGGACTATGTAGTAGAGGTTTTGAAAGAAAGTGTTCAATCTCTGCGGGAAATGTCGGGTTGACATACCAAGGAAATATGAATTATAATGAAACAAAAAGTGGAAATAATGTTGCATGATTTTGGAGGAAAAAATGAAGTGTCCATTTTGCAATAATCAAAATACAAGAGTAATTGATTCTAGACCGGCTGAGGATAACAGTGCTATTCGCCGGAGAAGAATGTGTGATGAATGTGGGAAACGTTTTACTACCTATGAAAAAGTAGAAACCATACCATTTGTAGTGATTAAAAAGGATAATAATAGAGAACCCTATGAAAGGTCAAAGATAGAAGCCGGAGTTATGAGAGCCTGCCATAAAAGACCTATTTCTGTGCATGAAATTAATGCATTGATCGATGAAGTGGAAACAATCATTTTTAACCGGGAGGAGAAAGAGATTGAGAGTAAGGAAATCGGTGAACTGGTAATGGATAAATTAAAGGATTTAGAGGCAGTAGCATATGTTCGTTTTGCTTCGGTTTATCGAGAGTTTAAGGATGTAAACACATTTATGGATGAATTGAAAAAAATGTTGACATAATATTTTGCTAAGTAAAGAAAAGGAAAAAATATCCGTTGAAGAAATTCAACGGATATTTTTGGATTCATAATACATAACAGATAATAATAGAAAGGAAAAAAAGATGGAATTACCGGTACAATTTTTAATACGCATGAAGGAGATGCTAGGAGCTGAATATGAGGCGTTTCTTGCCTCCTATGATAAAGAACGGGCATACGGAATGAGAATAAATACATTAAAAATGGAGAAAGAAGAAGCGCTGAAGTTGCTGCCTTTTTCTTTGGAGCCTGTTTTGTGGTGTGAAACAGGATTTTATTATCAGGAGGAGGAACGACCTGGAAAACATCCATTTCATGAGGCTGGATTGTATTACATTCAGGAGCCCAGTGCTATGATTACGGCAGAGCTGGAAGAAATTACACCGGGGGAGCATGTGCTGGATCTCTGTGCGGCACCAGGGGGAAAAAGTACACAGTTAGCCTGTAAAATGCAGGGAAAAGGTGTACTGGTTTCCAATGAAATTAATGCTCAGAGAGCAGCCATATTATCACAGAATATAGAACGGATGGGGATTAAAAATGCCATTGTAACCAACGAAAGTCCTGAGAAACTCAGCAAATTTCTGGGGGCATTTTTTGATAAAATCGTGGTGGACGCACCTTGCTCCGGAGAAGGAATGTTTAAAAAAGAACCTTTGGCAGTCAGTGAGTGGAGTGAAGAAAATGTAGAAAATTGCAGCAGACGGCAGCGGGAAATTCTATCGTATGCCTCTGCCATGCTGAAACCGGGAGGTCGTATTATTTATTCAACTTGTACTTTTTCAAAACAGGAAAATGAAGATGTGGTGCAGGGCTTCCTGTCAGAACATGCGGAGTATAAAGTTGTGCAGATGCATAGAATTTGGCCTCATAAAGCAAAGGGTGAGGGGCATTTCGCAGCAGTGCTGCAAAAAGCAGGAGAAAGCACGAGACAGAATACATTTGAGAAAGCAGAAAAATTAGAAAAAGGGAAGTTAGCTCAATTAGAGGAATTTATCAATTCTACGTTAAAGATAAATCTGGAGGGCAGTTTCGTTACCTTTGGAGAAAATTTGTATTTGCTGCCGGAACAGGCACCGAATTTAAAGGGATTAAAAGTACTTCGTCCGGGACTTCACTTAGGAAGCTTTAAAAAGAACCGTTTTGAGCCGGCACATGCGCTTTCTCATGCCCTTAAGGCGTCGGAATGCAGACATGTGCTGGATTTATCCAGGGATCAAAGGGAAGTGGAAGGCTTTTTAAGAGGTGAAACGATAGAAGCAGTAGCGGAAGAAAAGGGCTGGTATTTGGTTTGTATAGAGGGGATACCCCTTGGATTTGCAAAATACAGCAATGGAATGTTTAAAAATCATTATCCCAAAGGACTTCGCATTGTGGGATAGAACCAGAACATTTTTAGAAAGCAGTAAGAAGGGGGAAAAGAAATGAAAAATTCATGGAAAAATATGGGGGAAAGTAATATAATGAGAACAAAGAATAAACGCTAGATAAAGAGGGGGACTTATTTTATGGAAAGTGAAGTGAAACCACACAGCAATCGGAAAGTGTTTAGATATGCAGTCATTGGAGTGGGAATCTTTTTGGTGGGTTTGCTTATCGGGCTAAACTATGTGTACGGTATATTAGAGCAGCGGCTCATTGAACAGGGAGTATTGGAAGAAACCGTAAAAGGGATTATGAGTTTGTTATATGGTGTCAGCGGGGGAGGTTTTGTTGTTGCAGCAATCTTATTTGGAATTTTGTGCTGTTTACTGGTAAAAAGTAATCAGGAGTTGGAAGAATTTGTTTTTGTGGACAGTATAACCGGGGGAAGTACTTATGTAAAATTCAGGATGGATTTGGAAGACTATTTAAAGAAAAATACCCGTCAGGATTACGCTGTACTCAGCATAGATATTGACAAGTCCAAGTATATTGAAGAAATTTTCGGAAATGATGAATACATGAAAGCCATTCATTATGTATGGAATGTTTTAAGTGAAGAAACGGCAGAAAACGAATTTTGCTGTCATAAGGATGCAGATCATTTCTATGCCTTGTTTCAATATAAAGATGAAGAACGGATCAAACAGCGCATTGAAGAGATGTACGATGATATCCGGGAGAAAATTGAACAGGGTGAGATTTATTACGATTTAAAAATTTCTGTAGGTGTATATATATTAAATAACAGAAAGCATGGAGTAGAACGTATCTTGTCTAGAAGTGATGTTGCCAGAAAGACCATTAAGGGGCAGCATGACAGGCTGTATGCCTTTTATACCGAGGAAATGAAAAAGAGTCAGGTGAAAAACAAAGAAATAGAAGACAGAATGGAAAAAGCGCTGGAGAAAGGTGAATTTTATGTATGCTATCAGCCAAAATTCAGTACTCAGGAGAAAAAGATTGTGGGTGCGGAAGCATTGGTCAGATGGCGTATGAATGGTGAAAATATCATTCCGCCTTCGGAGTTTATTCCATTGTTTGAAAGTAACGGTTTTATCAAGGAATTGGACAAGTATGTATTTGAGCAGGTGTGTAAAGATGTAAGTGGATGGCTGGATAAAGGTCTGGATGTGAAACCAGTATCTGTTAATCTGTCACAAATGCAGCTCTATAATACTAATTTCATTAAAGAATATGCAGAGATTCTGGAACGTTATGATTTAGATTCTAAATATGTGCAGTTGGAGTTAACAGAAACAGCATTGTTTGATAATCCGGTCGTGTTGGCTAAGATAATCAACCAGCTTCACAATATGGGCATTGAAATACTGATGGATGATTTTGGAAAAGGATATTCTTCCTTAAATATGTTAAAAAATGTGGAAGTGGATACAGTAAAAATTGATAAGAGTTTTGTGGATGATATTGGAAATAATAAGAAGGTAGAGCGAATCATTGCAACCATCATTTCGCTGGTACGTTCTCTAAATATGCATGTGGTGGCTGAGGGCGTGGAAAACGAGATGCAGTATAAGTTTTTAAATCTGGTGGAATGTGATGAAATTCAGGGATTTTATTTTTCTAAGCCGATTGGAGTCAGTGAATATGAAGAATTGTTAAAGAAAAATACAGATGAAAAAGTATAAAAGATAAGAGCAGCCAACTGACGGGATTGACTGCTCTTTTTGTTTACATTTTATTTTTAATTAAGCAATAGAATTAACAGCTTTTGCTAAACGAGAAACTTTTCTGGCAGCGTTGTTCTTGTGGTAAATACCTTTAGAAGCAGCCATTTCAATTTTCTTTGTTGTAACAACTAAGGCCTCTTTCGCAGCAGCAGCATCTTTTGCAGCTACAGCAGCCTCAACTTTTTTAATGTAAGTTTTAACTTCAGACTTAATTGCCTTATTTCTTTCTGTTTTTGTTGCAATAACTTTAATTCTCTTCTTAGCTGATTTAATGTTAGCCAAATCCGTACACCTCCGTAAGATTTTTATAAATGATCACTTGTTTCAATACGTTTTGGTTTGCATTAAACGGACACGGACGTTAATGTAAACACACTAAATTATAATAGAACAAACATCTTTTTGTGTCAATACATATTTTTGTATTTTTTGCAAAAAATATCCATCAGAAGAAATCAAGGAGAAAGAAGGGATCAGAAAATGAGTGAATTTAGAGTTCGAACGGACTTGGCAGTAGAGGCAAAAGAAAGCTTTGAAGAGGATAACGTTGAGATTCGGGGAGTGCGGATTGATGAGGATTATGATAAGAAGCATGAGATAAACATTACCAGAGTTGTAATAGAAACAAAAAACGGTGCCAAAGCCATGGGAAAGCCAATGGGAACTTATATTACTTTAGAAGCGCCTAATATGGCAATTCCCGATGAGGGATATCATAGGGAGATATCTGAAGTGCTGTCTAAATATATCAGAGAACTGTTGGGAGATTTTTCCAAGGAACATTCCGTATTGATCGTGGGACTTGGAAACAGGGAAGTAACACCGGACTCTTTAGGACCTTTGGTGGTCAATAATCTGTTGATTACAAGGCATGTTGTAAAAGAATATGGAAGATACGCTATGGGAAAAGAAAAGGTTAACTCAGTCAGCGGAATTGTTCCTGGTGTAATGGCTCAGACAGGAATGGAATCAGCAGAAATCGTAAAAGGTGTGATTGAGGAAACAAATCCGGATCTGCTAGTGGTGGTGGATGCACTAGCGGCAAGAAGCACCAAACGTTTGAATCGTACAATTCAGATTACAGATACCGGAATTAATCCAGGCTCCGGTGTGGGAAACCACAGAAATGCCATTAATAGTGATTCTATGGGAATACCGGTAATTTCCATCGGAGTTCCTACCGTAGTGGATGCGGCAGTAATCGTAAATGATGCTATGGAAAATATGCTCCATGCCATGGAAGGGGCAGAAAGTTTAAAAAGTATAGGAAATGTGCTGAATACTTTTAATGTGGCAGAGAAACAGGAATTATTTCGGGAGCTTTTATCACCACAATTAAATACCATGTTTGTGACACCGAAAGATATTGATGAAACCATGAAGCGTTTAAGCTTTACCATATCGGAAGCATTAAATATGGTATTTCAAACCGCCTAGGTGCATATAATAAAGAGGTGGATAAGTTTGAATTATGATAATCATAGTTGGCGTGGGGGAATGGTATGGACAAGAAAAAAAAGCACAGAAGTATGGAAATTATTATCCTGATGCTTGCGGCAGTTTTTTTGATTGAAGTAATACAAGTGTCTGTAGAGCAGGGGTTTGACATTAACATAGAAAATATAAAAAAATATATGGAAAATAAGGTGGCAGCAGAGATTGTGGAAACGCTGTCACCTAATCTTATGTTTTCTCTGCGGGATGGGACGGCGCAGGAATATACAAGGCTAGAGACATGGATTTTAAAGCAGTATCCTTTGTTAGAGTACAGTATGGAGGTTTATGAGTATGAAACTGCCGTGGAAAATGAAGGGGCATATGAATTGATACTAAAAGGCGAGGCCAACGATGAAAATTTTGTTGATGAAGATGGCAATGTGGTGATCGTGACGGAAACAACGGAGGAAGAAAGTAAAGACGTGCAAAAAGAGGACGAGGCAGAAGAAGAAGCAAAAACCGATAACACAGAGGTGACTGTTCAAAAACAGGAAATTAATATGGAATTGTTAAAAAATGAAGACTACATAAA
This sequence comes from uncultured Eubacteriales bacterium, assembly GCA_949289145.1. Classification (GTDB taxonomy): domain Bacteria; phylum Bacillota; class Clostridia; order Lachnospirales; family Lachnospiraceae; genus RUG11237. Next base: position 24,708 of record CASEML010000071.1, read on the forward strand.
AAATACTTATTATACCATAGACAGCACCACCTATGTGGAAGCAGGAGAATTAAGTGCTGATAAGCTTTTGGGAAAGGATATGAAGCTGAAAGGAGATAATAGTGCACCTCAGATTCTGATTTTTCATACCCATTCTCAGGAGGCATTTGCAGATTCTATTCCAGGAGATACCAGTACAACCATTGTAGGGGTAGGCGAATATCTGGCACAGCTGTTGACAGAAAAATATAATTTTAATGTAATACATAATACGACCACTTATGATCTGATTGACGGAAAACTAGACAGAAACAAAGCATATTCTCTGGCAGAACCGGATATTCAGGCGATTCTCGATGCCAATCCATCTATTGAAGTGGTATTAGATATTCACAGAGATGCCATGGATGAACAGACACATTTAGTGACTGATATTAACGGAAAGCCTACGGCAAGATTTATGTTTTTCAATGGAATGAGCAGAACAAGGAAATTAGGTAATATCGATTATTTACCTAATCCTTATAGGGAGGATAACATGTCTTTTGCTTTTCAGATGCAGCTAAAAGCGGAAGAATACTATCCGGGACTTACCAGAAGGATTTATTTAAAAGGCTATCGTTACAATCTCCATTTGATGCCTAAGACTTTGCTGGTGGAGGTAGGTGCACAGAACAATACGGTGGAGGAAGAAAAAAATGCTATGGAGCCTCTTGCTCATATGCTTTCTATGGTATTAAACGGAGAATAATACTTCACGAAAGTTTTATCTTATGTTATACTGTGAGAAGATGTTATACTTGTAAAAAGAGCGTTTGCAGGAATATTTACTGTGAACTGACAGGAGGAAAGTCATGGCACATATTGATCAGAGTAAAATTAGAAATTTTTGTATTGTGGCACATATCGATCACGGTAAATCCACATTGGCAGATAGAATTATTGAAAAAACCGGGCTGCTGACCAGCAGGGAAATGCAGTCTCAGGTGTTAGATAATATGGATCTGGAGAGAGAACGTGGCATCACCATTAAGGCACAGGCAGTGCGTATTGTATATAAGGCGGAAGACGGGGAGGAGTATATCTTCAACCTGATTGACACTCCGGGGCATGTAGATTTTAATTATGAGGTTTCTAGAAGTCTTGCGGCCTGTGACGGCGCTATTCTTGTAGTAGATGCTGCTCAGGGAATCGAAGCCCAGACACTGGCAAATGTGTATCTTGCATTGGATCACAACTTAGATGTGTTTCCGGTGATTAATAAAATCGATCTGCCAAGTGCAGAACCTCAGCGTGTCATTGATGAAATTGAAGATGTGATTGGTATTGAAGCCCAAGATGCACCGCAGATTTCAGCCAAGGCAGGCATTAACATTGAACAGGTGTTAGAGCAGATTGTAAGTAAGATTCCGGCACCACAGGGCGATCCTGAGGCACCACTTAAGGCATTGATTTTTGATTCGCTCTACGATGCCTATAAGGGTGTGATCGTATTCTGCCGTATCAAAGAAGGAACTGTTAAGAAAGGTACCCAGGTACTTATGATGGCAACGAAAGCCACAGCAGAAGTGGTAGAAGTAGGTTATTTTGGTGCAGGTCAGTTTATTCCATGTGAAGAATTAAGTGCCGGAATGGTAGGATATTTCACAGCCAGTATCAAAAATGTAAAAGATACCAGAGTAGGTGATACGGTGACAGACAAGAACAATCCATGTGCAGAGCCGCTTCCGGGGTATAAAAAGGTAAATCCTATGGTGTTTTGCGGTCTTTATCCGGCGGACGGAGCAAAATATCCTGATTTAAGAGATGCTTTAGAAAAGCTTCAGTTAAATGATGCTTCCTTACAATTTGAAGCAGAAACTTCCATTGCCTTAGGTTTTGGATTTCGCTGTGGATTTTTAGGACTATTGCACTTAGAGATCATTCAGGAGCGTCTGGAGCGTGAATACAATCTGGATTTGGTAACCACAGCGCCGGGAGTTATTTATAAAGTACACAAAACCAATGGAGATGTGATTGAACTGACCAATCCTTCCAATTTGCCGGATCCTTCTGAAATCGATTATATGGAAGAACCTTTTGTGACTGCAGAAATCATGGTGACAAAGGAATTTATCGGTCAGATCATGGACTTGTGTCAGGAGCGCCGTGGTATTTATATCAGTATGGAGTATATTGAGGAAACAAGAGCACTGATCAAGTATGAACTGCCGCTGAATGAAATTATCTATGACTTCTTTGATGCCTTAAAATCCCGTTCGAAAGGTTATGCTTCCTTTGATTATGAGATGAAGGGATATGTACAGTCTTCCCTTGTGAAGTTAGATATTCTGATCAATAAGGAGGAAGTGGATGCATTATCCTTTATCGTGCATGAAAGCACAGCTTACGAACGAGGAAGGAAGATGTGTGAAAAGTTAAAGGAAGAAATTCCAAGACATTTGTTTGAAATTCCTATTCAGGCAGCGGTGGGAAATAAGGTTATTGCCAGGGAAACGGTAAAGGCAATGCGTAAGGACGTGCTTGCGAAATGTTACGGGGGTGACATTACCCGTAAGAAAAAACTTTTGGAAAAACAAAAGGAAGGAAAAAAGAGAATGCGTCAGGTGGGCAATGTAGAAATTCCACAGAAAGCATTTATGAGTGTGTTGAAGTTAGATGATAAGTAAAAAGTTAGGGTTATATATTCATATTCCTTTTTGTATCAGAAAATGCGGTTACTGTGATTTTTTATCCTTCACTGCTTCAGATCAGGTGAAGGAACAGTATGTGCAACAATTAATAAGAGAACTACAAGTGCGTTCTGCTGCCTTTAAGGACTATTTTCTAGATACAGTCTTTTTAGGAGGCGGGACGCCTTCTGTTTTGGAGGGAAGACAGATTGCCGAGATTATGGAGGCGGTACAGGGAAATTTTAAATTAGAAAGAAATGCAGAGATTACAATGGAGATGAATCCTGGGACAGTAAATGAAGAAAAGCTTATAGCATATCGTAAAGCAGGAATCAACCGCATCAGTTTCGGCGTGCAGTCTATGCAGAATAAAGAGTTAGAACTTCTAGGGAGAATTCATACGGTAGAAGACTTTTTACAAAACTATAAGGCAGCCAGAAAGGCTGGATTTTCGAATATTAATATGGATCTGATGTCGGCTCTTCCAAATCAGACATTAAAGGATGTGAAAAAGAACTTGACAGAGGCGGCAAAACTTTCACCGGAGCATTTGTCCTGTTACGGACTGATGATTGAAGAAGACACACCATTTTATCAGGTATATGAGGAACAGGAACTTCGCCGGCAGGCAGGAGAGGAACGACAGGAAGATGCTCTGCCTACGGAACAGTCAGAACGAGAAATGTATCAGTGGATCAGTGATTTTTTGGAAGAACAGGGATATGTGCATTATGAAATATCCAATTATGCAAAGCCTGGCATGGAATGCAAGCATAATTTGAAATATTGGGAGCAGAAGGAATACCTAGGAGCAGGTTTGGGAGCAGCCTCTTTTGTGGGAGATATCCGTTGGAGCAATCTGAGAACTATGGAAGAATATCTGCAAGCAGATATTGAACAGGAGCCGGAAAAACTTGTGGAAGAGCGGGAGGTTGTTAATGAAATCTCTGCTATAGAGGAATTTATGTTTTTAGGACTTCGCACAATACAGGGGATTTCAAAAACTGAATTTTATCAAAGCTTTGGAAAGGAATATATGCAGGTTTACCAAACGGTACATCATAAAATGATAAGTCAGGGATTACTGGAAGAGGAAGGAGACAGGGTTCGGTTGACGAAACAGGGGATAGATGTGAGTAATTATGTGATGGGGGAGTTTATGCAGGTATTATAACCAAATCGTATTAAGTGTTTTATACAATGCAGCAAGAAACATAACGTAAACAGCAGTGGGGAGATTCTTTCAGAACTCCCCACGTAGTTTTTTCAGTGCATGTTTTTCAATTCTGGAAACATAAGAACGGGAAATTCCCAGTTCATCAGCGATTTCCTGCTGGGTTTTTGTTTTTTGATTATATAGTCCGTACCGCATGGAAATCACATATTGCTCCCTCTCATTGAGTATTTTTGGGAGGATATCATAGAGTTTTTTCGTATCCTCATTTAAGGTAACTTTGTCAAAGATATCGGGTTCATCTGAAACAAATATTTCCATAATGTTTATCTCATTTCCTTCTTTGTCTGTGCCGATAGGTTCGTACAGGGAAACATTTTTGGTATGTTTTTTGCGGTTACGGAAAAACATTAAGAGCTCATTGTCAATGCATCTTGCGGCATAAGTGGCAAGACGACAGTTTTTTTCAGCGTTAAAGGTAGAAATTGCCTTTATCAGGCCGATGGTGCCTACCGAGATTAAATCTTCGTTATCTTCTGGGGCAAAGGGATACTTCTTGACAATATGTGCGACCAAACGCAAATTTCGCTCAATTAGTATATTTTTTGCTTCAAGGCTGCCTTCTTGGTATTGGTTCAGATAGTAAGCTTCTTCGGAAGCAGACAATGGTTTTGGAAAAGTCTTCAAAAAAAGCACCTCTAAGCCTATTTAATACATTCTATGTAAAATTGGGCTGATTGGTGCTTTTCCATATGGGGAAAATTTCCCTAAACCGATTTAACCTTTCCGGTTGGCAGGTTCGATGTTGATTTCTTTCCCTTTGATCTTCACATGTTCCATAGCATTTAATACTTCGGAAGCAAATTCTTTTGGAACCTCTACAAAGGTGTATTTGTCGAATATGTCGATTGTTCCAACTAGCTTTCCAGGCATACCACTCTCACCAGCAATGGCGCCTAAAATATCGCTTGGACGTACATTTTGTTTTTTACCGATATTGATAAACAGACGTACCATGCCGTCTTTGGCACCAGTATCTCCAAAATCAATGGTCTGCTCAGTCTGGTCGCTGCCCAGTGCGGTTTTTAAGAAAGCGGCGGCAAGTTCTAGACTGCTGTAATCCTCATTGTTAATGTGATCTTCAATGACATTTACCATGGAAGTTAAGTCTTCGTTGGCGATTACATCGCTTAAACGTTTTAAAATTTTTTCTGTTTTTGTATTGTTTACATCATCTAAAGATGGAACAGGCTGTGCTTTAATCTTGGTTTTGCAGTAGCGCTGGATATCTTTTAACTTGTAGACTTCTTTGCCCCAGATAAAATTGAACGCAACACCACATCTGCCGGCTCGCCCAGTACGTCCGATACGATGTACATAATATTCTTCATCCTGCGGCAGATCATAGTTAAACACGGCTTCCACGTCGTCTACGTCAATACCTCTGGCAGCCACATCGGTAGCCACTAAAATTTCGGTTCGTCCGTTTCGGAAGCTGTTCATGACGCGGTCACGTTGGGACTGTTTTAAATCCCCGTGCAAACCTTCGGCAAAGTAGCCCCGTCCCTTTAGGGCAGATACTAATTCGTCTACTTGACGTTTGGTATTACAGAATACCAAAGAAAGCTTTGGATCATAAATATCTAGTAGACGGCAGAGAACCTCTTCCTTTTTTCTAGGTCGCACTTCATAATAAAATTGATCGATATTTGGAACGGTAAGTTCTTTTTTTACTACTTTTACAATTTCAGCATCTTTTTGAAATTTTTTGGTGATTTCTAAGATTGGCTGTGGCATGGTAGCCGAAAATAAAATAGTCTGTCGCTGTTCTGGAACCTTAGAGAGAATAGTTTCCATATCTTCCCGAAAGCCCATATTTAACATTTCATCGGCTTCGTCCATAACTATAGTGTGAACAAAATCAAATTTTACAGTTCTTCTGTCCATGTGGTCTATAATACGTCCCGGTGTTCCGATTACTATTTGGACACCGCTTTTTAAAGAGCGGATTTGTTTTACGATATCCTGACCGCCATATACAGGAAGAATTTTAAGACCGTGCATAAATTTGGAAAGATTTCGAAGTTCATCTGCCACCTGAATGGCAAGTTCTCTGGTAGGGCAGAGCACGATTGCCTGCAGATGTTTGGTAGAAATATCAATTTTCTGGAGCAGCGGTATTCCGAAAGCCGCTGTTTTACCGGTACCCGTCTGCGCCTGTCCCAGCACATCACCGCCTTTCATAATCAAAGGAATGGCTTTGGTTTGTATAGGTGTTGCTTCTTCGAATCCCATTTCTGTTACACCTCGAAGAATTTTTGGTTCTAAATCTAGTTCGTCAAATCTAACTGTTTCCATTGAATACTCCTTTCTAGAGTGCTGCGAAAAAACCGCAAAAAAATAGGGGTACATTCTGCCTTTTCAGAATAACTTACCCCAATATTTCATTATCATAACAGAATTGTAGGAGATTTGCAAGATGGAGATTCTTAAAAAAGTATAAAGGGGTAGCAGTTCAGTCCTGGTAACCGTCAAGCCTGAACTATTACTAAAAGATACTACAACCTGCAATATACCCCTTTTCAAACGCGTATAATTATGTTATCATAAGTAGTAATGAAAACCACGTAAAAAGGAAGGGAGATTTCTATGAGCTACAAAATTATTGTAGATAGTTGTGGTGAATTGACAGAAGAAATGAAAAATAGCGGAAAGTTTGAGAGTATTCCGCTGACGTTACAGATAGATGGTATGAACTTATAGATGATACCCATTGTAATTGTTCAGTTGATGGCGGTAATATTATTGCTGTGTAAATGGGCATTTGTGTTGCTGTAATAATTGGAGGAATTTGATGTTAGATTGTATTGCTGTGGGAATAGGAGGGTTTCTTGGTTCAGTGGGGAGATATCTCATTGGGAAAATCCCCATGAAAAATCCTACCTTATTTCCCATTACAACGTTATTGATTAATATAGCAGGGTCATTTTTGATTGGCTGCATTATGGCAATCGCTGCAAAGAACAGTAATATAAACCCAAGACTGATACTTTTTTTGAAGGTGGGAATATGTGGCGGTTTTACAACTTTTTCCACATTTTCACTGGAAACAAGTGAGTTAATAAATTCAGGAGAAATATTAACAGCGTTAATTTATGTTATTGCCAGTGTAGGTTTTGGATTGCTTGCAGTTATATTGGGACAATATGTCATTGGCAATGGTGCGGTCTGAACTGTCACGACTGAGGTTTAAATTCCCATTTAGGGTGTTGACGAATTGTCGGAAATGTCCTATTCTTAATATGATTGATTATTTAACATGAAAGATAGGAAAAGGAAAGTTATGAGTAAAAAGTATGATTATTTAGTAGTAGGAACAGGATTATTCGGAGCGATTTTTGCATATGAGGCTAACAAAAGAGGCAAAAAGTGCCTTGTGATTGACAAGCGTCCAAATGTGGCCGGAAATATTTATACGAAGGAAATGGAAGGAATTCAGGTGCACCAGTATGGAGCGCATATTTTCCATACCAGCAACAAAGAAGTATGGGATTATATTGGACAGTTTGCAGAATTTAACCGTTATACCAACTCACCGGTGGCAAGGTATAAGGATGAATTGTACAACCTTCCGTTTAATATGAACACATTTAGTAAAATGTGGAATATCAAAACGCCGAAGGAAGCCAAGGAAATCATTGCAAAGCAGATTGCAGAGGCTAAGGTGGAAAATCCAAAGAACTTAAAAGAACAGGCAATTTCTTTGGTTGGTAAGGATATTTATGAAAAATTGGTGGAAGGTTATACAGAGAAGCAGTGGGGCAAGCGTGCTACAGAACTTCCGGCGTTTATAATTAAAAGACTTCCGGTTCGTTTTACTTATGATAACAATTACTTTAACGATAAATATCAGGGGATTCCTATTGGCGGTTATACCCAGATTATTGAGAAAATGTTAGAGGGTATTGAAGTTCGCCTGAATACAGATTTTTTTGCTGACAGAGAAAACTTAACAGCAGAAGCAGAAAAAATCGTGTTTACTGGTATGATTGATGAATTTTATGATTATAAGTTTGGCGAATTAGAATACAGAAGCCTTCGGTTTGAAACAGAAGTGTTAGACGAAGAAAACTATCAGGGAAATGCGGTAGTGAATTATACAGAATACGAAGTGCCATATACAAGAATTATTGAACATAAGCATTTTGAATTGACGGAACAAAATCCAAATAAGACTGTAATCACTAGAGAATATCCTGCCACATGGAAAAAGGGTGATGAACCCTACTATCCAATGAATGATGAAAAGAACAATGCATTATATGCAAAATATAAAGAATTGGCAGACAAGGAAGAACATGTTATTTTCGGTGGAAGACTGGGAATGTACAAGTATTTTGATATGCACAATGTGGTAGCAGAAGCTTTGAAATGTGTGCAAGAAGAATTGTAATCATATAACTAAAAAAAGAAAAACAGGAAAGGAGCCGTGGCTTTTCAGCGTTAAAAGCCACAGCTCCTTGCTGTATCTATGTAACATAATAAAAGGTTCCCTAAAGTCATCTGCTACTGTTTTAAATTGTTCCAAACTTCATCAGGCACCTTAAGGTTGCCGCGGCCTACGCCCAAATCAATATAAGGCTTATTTTTTCCATGAAAATCAGAGCCGCCGCTAATGGTAAGATGATATTTTTTGGCAAGCTGCCGGATCACTGCTTCATCTGCCCGGTTGTAGGTAGAGTAGATAGCTTCAATACCAATTAAACCATGTTTGGCCAGATATGCCACTAATTCTTCTAATTCTTTCACCGGAAGTTTATACAAAATCGGGTGAGCAAGAACCGGAATGCCTTTGGCTTCTAAAATTAAACGAATTGATTGTACCGGATTTACTTTTTCACGGGGTACATAACAAGGTCCGTTATCACCGATATATTTGTTAAAAGCAGTTTCTAATTGTGAAATATATCCTTGCTCTAACAGAAACCGGGCGAAATGAGCTCTGGTAATGACAGAATCAGGAAAACGTTTTTTAAGCTGCTCCATGGTTACGGGAAGTCCCTTTTCTGTCAGAAGTTTACACATCTTTTCGTTCCTAATATCTCTGGAATCTGTAAACCGTTTCAATTTCTCAACAAAACAGGGGTTTTCGAAGTCAATGTTCAAACCAACAATATGAATATCTTTTCCCTTATATTCCGTAGAAAATTCAATTCCGGGTATCAATTCTAAGCTGGTTCCCTCTGAAGCCTTTAGAGCTTCTTTTAACCCTCCGATGGTATCGTGGTCAGTGACAGCTAAAGCGGAAAGTCCTTTTTCTACTGCATATGCTACCAGTTCGGCAGGAGAAAAAGTACCATCGGAAGCAGTGGTATGTGTATGCAAATCAACCATAACAGTACCTCATTAATTATCGTATTCTTCATTATCCACAGTGAAAATCTGACGCTTTTTCGCCATTTCATCACTTTCTAAGTATTCATCGTAAGTAGTCATTTTATCAATTAATGTACCATCCGGAATAATTTCCATAATGCGGTTTGCAGTTGTCTGCACAAATTGATGGTCACGGGAGGAGAATAAAATAACCCCAGGAAATTTAATTAAACCATTGTTTAAAGCAGTAATCGATTCCATATCCAAATGGTCTGTAGGTTCATCAAAAATAAGAACATTCGCACCGCTGATCATCATCTTAGATACCATACAACGTACTTTTTCACCACCAGACAATACATTTACTTTTTTCACCCCATCATCACCGGAAAATAACATCCTTCCAAGGAAACCGCGGACATAAGTAACATCTTTGACAGGAGAATACTGTGTCAGCCAGTCAACGATTGGAAGGTCGCAGTTGAATTCTTCTGTATTATCCTTTGGAAAATAAGCCTGAGAAGTAGTAACCCCCCATTTAAAGGTCCCCTCATCTGGTTCCATTTCTCCAGCAAGTATTTTAAAGAGGGTAGTTTTTGCCAGTTCGTTTCCGCCTACGAAAGCCACCTTATCTTCGCGTCCGATAATAAAGGAAATATTGTCTAAGACCTTCACTCCATCAATAGTTTTGGAAAGATTTTCCACCATCAGCACATCATTACCGATTTCTCGTTCCGGACGGAAGTCAATATAAGGATATTTACGGCTGGAAGGTTTAATTTCATCTAATTGGATTTTTTCTAAGGCTTTTTTTCTGGAAGTAGCTTGCTTGGATTTGGAAGCGTTAGCGCTAAACCTTGAAATAAAGTCCTGTAATTCTTTAATTTTTTCTTCTTTTTTCTTATTGGCTTCCTTCATCTGTTTTATGAGAAGCTGGCTGGATTCATACCAAAAATCATAATTTCCGGCATAAAGCTGGATTTTAGCATAGTCAATATCTGCAATGTGGGTGCACACTTTGTTTAAGAAATAACGGTCATGAGATACCACAATCACAGTGTTTTCAAAATTAATTAAAAATTCTTCCAGCCATTCAATAGCATTTAAATCCAAATGGTTGGTAGGTTCATCCAAAAGAAGGATATCAGGATTTCCAAACAATGCCTGCGCAAGTAATACTTTGACTTTTTCACTGCCCTTTAAGTCACCCATAAGGGAGTAATGCAGTTCTGTGGGGATTCCAAGACCATTTAAAAGAGTGGCAGCATCAGATTCCGCTTCCCATCCATTCATTTCCGCAAATTCACCTTCTAATTCACTGGCGCGGATACCATCCTCGTCAGTAAAGTCTTCTTTTGCATATATGGCTTCTTTTTCTTTCATAATGTCATATAGGCGCTGATTTCCCATGATGACCGTATCTAATACGGGAAATTCATCATATTTAAAGTGATCCTGCTGTAAAAAGGAAAGACGTTGCCCCGGAGTGATAATAACTTCACCATTGGTGGATTCAATCTGTCCGGATAATATTTTCAAAAATGTGGATTTACCGGCACCGTTGGCACCGATTAGACCGTAGCAGTTTCCTTCTGTAAATTTAATATTTACATCTTCAAACAAAGCCTTTTTCCCGATTCGTAATGTTACGTTACTTGTACTAATCATGCTTAATTTACCTTTCTATGTGTCATTTTCAAAAGTTTTTCAAAATTTGTAAATTCTACGCTTACTATTTTACCGAAAATCCGTTATTTTGCAAGTGGTTTTGAAAAATAATATGTGAATCGGTAACAGTTCAGCCATGGCATGTCATACAAGTGTATTATGCTGGCATAAAATGCACTTGTATGACATACCATGAACGGAACGCCTGTATAGGAGCAAAAGTAGCTACAAAGCAGCGGGAAGCACGTAGTGCGATTTTGCGAATGGCGTGGGCTGAACTGTTACGTGAACCAGTAACAGTTCAGATTTATTGCTTAGAAGGACGCTCATAAGTGCTGTTCTTCGAAGCCGATAGGTGTGAATAATTTACATTTTAGAGTTTGCTTAGGAACCGTTTACATGATATGATTAACATATTAGTTGTTTTTTGATACGTTAATTTAGATTTGGGAAAAGTATAATATGAAAACAAAAAGAAAGGCAGTGAGTCGTCTATGAGCAGAGTATACGAATCCCTCAATAAATGTTACGAGGAGATCAAAGATAAGATTCCGCTAAAGCCAAAGTTAGCATTGATTTTAGGTTCGGGGCTGGGAGATTTTGCGGATACCATTGAACTTAAAGGTGAGATTTCCTATAGGGATATCGAAGGTTTTCCGGTTTCTACCGTGGCAGGACATAAGGGAAGATTTGTATTTGGATATGTAGGGAAGGTTCCGATAGTAATCATGCAGGGAAGAGTTCACTATTACGAAGGTTATTCTATGGAAGAAGTGGTAATGCCGGTCCGCTTAATGAAACTTATGGGAGCGGAAATTTTATTTCTTACCAATGCGGCAGGGGCTATAAACCCTAAGTTTCATCCGGGAGATTTCATGATGCTTACAGATCATATTGCGGAATTTGTACCCTCCCCCCTGATTGGAGAAAATTTGGAGGAATTGGGAGTACGTTTTCCGGATATGAGCAATGTGTATGATTTATCCTTGCAAGAACATATAAAAAAATGTGCAGACAATTTAAATATTCCAATCAAACAGGGAGTGTATATTCAATTTACCGGACCAGCTTACGAAACGCCTGCAGAGATTCGCATGTGCGGTGTGATTGGAGCTGATGCAGTGGGAATGAGCACTGCCTGTGAAGCGGTGGCGGCCAGACATATGGGAATGCGGGTATGCGGTATCTCCTGTATTTCCAATATGGCCAGTGGAATTAGTGAAGTTCCTCTGTCTCACAAGGAAGTGCAGGAAACCGCAGACCGTGTGGCGCCTCAGTTTAAAAAATTAGTAGAAAATATTATTGAGACCATATAGAAATCTAACAAAAAAGAAAGGGAACAGCAGATGGAGAATGAAATGTTAATAAAGGAGGCTTTTGGGGCAAGAGAAAAATCTTATGCCCCCTATTCTCATTTTCATGTGGGAGCAGCATTGCTTACCAAAAATAGCAAAGTTTACACAGGCTGTAATATTGAAAATGCAGCCTTTTCTCCAGCCAACTGTGCAGAGCGTACCGCCATATTTAAAGCGGTAAGTGAGGGGGAAAAAGACTTTGTAAAAATTGCCATTGTGGGTGGCGCAGAGGGAAAAACAATGGAATATTGTCCCCCCTGCGGCGTGTGTCGACAAGTGATGCGGGAATTTACTGTACCAGAGAAATTTGTGATCGTTTTGGCAAAAAGTCTTAAAGAGTACAGGGAATATACATTGGCGGAGTTATTTCCGGAAGGCTTCGGACCAGAGAATTTGTAATTATCTTGGAAAAAGTATTGCGGAAAGTACGGGAAATCATTATAATTGAAAGAAAAATATCAGAGTAAGGATGTAAAAAATGAAAGTTAAAAGTGTAAAAGGAACAAACGATTATTTACCGGAGCAGGCAAGAATACGGGATTACCTGCAGAATAAGATTTTAGAAGTGTATACAGAAAATGGGTTTGAGCATATTATCACACCAGCCATTGAGGATGCAGAAAATTTGGATAAGAGTGAGGGCGGCGAAAATTTAAATCTTATCTTTAAAATTTTAAAGAGAGGGGACAAGCTGGCGAAGGTAATTGAAGAAGGAAATATGGAGCAGCTGTCAGATATGGGACTTCGCTATGATCTGACGCTGCCCTTGAGCCGTTATTATGCCAACAATAAAAATGAACTGATTTCTCCGATGAAGTGTATACAGATTGACCGTGTATATCGCGCAGAACGTCCACAGAAAGGACGTTTGAGAGAATTTATTCAGTGTGATATTGATATCTTAGGTACTTCCTCCATTAATGCAGAAATTGAATTAATCTGTACTACCACAAAGGCACTGCTTGCCATTGGAATGGAGGAATTTACTGTAAAGGTCAACGACAGAAGAATTCTGCGCGCTGTGCTTTTGTACATGGGCTTTGCAGAGGAAGAGTTAGACAGTGTGTGCATTATTTTTGATAAGATGGATAAAATCGGTGCAGAGGGCGTAGAACGTGAATTAGAGGAAAAAGGATATGCTTTAGAGGTGATTGGAAAGTTTGCAGATTTTCTGAAAGACGGAGATTTTTCACTGGAACGCATTGAGGCGATGATTGGCGAGAATGAAGCCATTGGTAATGTAAAGAAGATTATGGACATAGCAGCACAGCTTTCGGAAGGAAAATATGATTTGAAATATGATATTTCGCTGGTGAGAGGTCAGGGATATTATACAGGAACTGTATTTGAAGTAGAAAGCAATAAGTTTAAGGGTGCCATTGCCGGCGGCGGAAGATATGACAACCTGATTGGAAAATTTTTACATGAGGATGTTCCGGCAGTGGGATTTTCCATTGGATTTGAACGTATCTATGCAATTCTTAGTGAACAGGGAATCAAAGAAGAAGAGTCTAAAAAACGGGTGGCAGTGTTGTACGATGCAGATGATATTGTTGCGGCATACAAGAAGGCGGAGGAACTGCGCAAAGAATATGCAGTAACATTATTTGAAAGACCGAAAAAGGTAGGAAAATTCTTAAACAAACTGGAAGAGAAGGGATACTATGGCTTTTATCAGTTAGGACAAAGTGAAGAAATTTCTGTTATGAGACAGTAATACTATGGATAGGAACCTTGCATGAACATGCAGGGTTCTTTTTACAAAAACTTTACAAAAGCAGAGCAAATATAATAGAAAATCCATTGAAAGAAATAGCGAAATAGCTTAAAATAGAAAAGAATATATAAGTGGGAGGCGATAGGAACATGAAGAAGGTTATTTTTGCGGCAATTTATATTCGATCCTACGAAACAGGCATGAAGATATTCGAGTTTTCGGGACGAAGTGGCATGAAGGAAATAAACAGTGTCATTAACCACCTAGAATTGGGGACAGATGCATTTACAAAAGAAAAAATTAGTCAGGAAATGATTGACAGACTTTGCAAAACCTTAAATGATTTTAAGGGCTTTATGAAAGAATATGGAGTGGAAGAATACCGGGTATGTGCCACTAGTGCTTTGCGAGAGGTGAAAAATACAAGGATTTTGTTGGAACAGATCAAGGTGAGGACCGGGTTTCAGATAGAAATATTAAGTAATTCAGAACAGAGGTTTATCGGGTATAAATCCATTGCTTCTAAGTGGAGCGAATTTAATGAAGTGATTAAAAAGGGAACAGCTATTATTGATGTGGGCGGCGGCAGTATTCAGGTGTCACTGTTTGATAAGGACAGTCTGATTACTACCCAAAATATTAGGCTGGGATCTTTGAGAATCCGTGAAACTTTATCAGCATTAGAAAACAGAAGTACCCATTATGGTCAGTATGTGGAAGAATTAATAAGCACAGAACTAACACATTTTAAGAAGTTTTATTTAAAGGACAGAAATATAAAAAATATTATTATCACAGGAGAGTTTATCACTAATCTTATTGCAAGGACAGACAATAATTTCATCAATGGCTGTGCAACTTATCAAGAATATATGAAAATATATGAGAAGATATCAAAACTGACTCCAGAGCAGGCAGCAAAGAAATTGGATGTTCCCACGGAAAATGCAAGATTGATTTTTCCTTTTGCCATAATATATAAGAGGTTTTTAGAGATTATGGAAGCAGAAACCATCTGGGCTCCTGATAGAGACTTAGGTGACGGAATTGCTTTCGATTATGCAGAGCGAAGACAGTTAATTAAATCAGAACATAATTTTGAAGATGATATTATTGCATCGGCTAAAAATATAGCAAAGCGGTATATGTCAGGGAAAAATCATATAAATGTAATGGAAGAGCTGGCGGTATCTCTTTTTGATGTGACAAAGAAAGTGCATGGATTAAGCAAAAGAGAAAGATTATTACTGCGTATCGCGGTGATTCTGTGTGATTGTGGAAAATACATTAGTATGTCAAGAAGTGCGGATTGTGCCTATAATATTATCATGGCAACAGAAATTATCGGCTTATCCCACAAAGAAAGAGAACTTGTGGCTTATGTAGTGAAGTTCAATACAGAAGAATTTGAATATTTTGATACAATTTCTTCCTATACTAGACTTGGGGAGAAGGAATACTTAGTGATGGCAAAATTGACAGCCATGCTTCGGTTGGTGAATTCTATGGACTACAGTAATAAACAGAAATTTAAAAATGCCAGATTCACAGTACGGGAAAAACAGTTGGTCATTTCCGTTGCGTCTAATGATGATATTATGCTGGAAAAAGAAAAAATTCGGGAAACGGCTGAATTTTTCGAAGAAATATTAGGAGTTTCACCGGTAGTAAAGCAGAAGAAAAGTATTTAAAGGGGGAAAAGTATGGAAAAGAAAAATTTCGGAAAACCAGAATATTATAAAAACAGAGAGTTAAGCTGGATTTTATTTAATACCAGAGTGTTAGAAGAAGCAAAGGATAAAACCAACCCGCTGTTTGAACGTATCAAATTTTTAAGCATTACTTCTTCTAATTTAGATGAATTTTTTATGGTCAGGGTAGCTTCTTTAAAAGATATGGTAAATGCAGAGTATGATAAAAAAGATATTGCGGGAATGACACCTCAGGAGCAGTTAACAGAGATTAGCAAAGAGACCCATAATTTTGTGACTTCCCAGTATAACACATACAATCGGTCACTGCTGCCGGCTTTAAAGGCAGAGCATTTGCATTTAATATCTTCTCATGAAGAACTGAACGAAGAGCAGAAAGACTTTGTAGATATTTTTTTTATGGAAAATGTGTATCCGGTGCTGACACCTATGGCAGTGGATTCCTCCAGACCGTTTCCTTTGATTCGAAACAAAACTTTAAATATCGGGGCATTGCTGTCAAAAAAGGAAAACGGCGAAGAATTAGAGTTTGCTACGGTGCAGGTTCCGGCAGTGATTCCTAGAATTGTGCCGCTTCCTGACAGTAAAGATGGAGAGAAAAATATTATTTTGCTGGAAGAGGTAATTGAAAGAAATATTGACAAATTATTTCTTAATTATAATGTTATCTGTGCTCATCCTTACAGAATCATGCGCAATGCGGACTTAAGCATCGACGAAGATGAAGCAGAAGATTTATTAAAGGAAATCGAACGGCAGTTGAAAAAGCGCCAGTGGGGTGAAGCAATTCGGTTAGAAGTGGAAGAACGGATGGATAAACGGCTGTTGAAGATTCTAAAAAAGGAGCTTCGCATCAAAGAAGAAGATATTTTTAAAATAAATGGACCTCTTGATCTGACCTTTTTAATGAAGTTATACGGAATGGAGGGATTTGAGCAATTAAAATATCCTAAATATAAGCCCCAGCCGGTACCGGAAATTGATGAGGGAGAAAGTATTTTTCGTCAGATTCGAAAAGGAGATATTCTCCTTCATCACCCATATCAGACCTTTGATCCGGTAGTGAATTTTGTAAAACAGGCGGCTAGAGATAAGGATGTACTGGCAATTAAGCAGACCCTTTACCGTGTCAGTGGAAATTCGCCGATTATTGCAGCATTGGCTCAGGCGGCAGAAAACGGAAAACAGGTTTCTGTACTGGTGGAATTAAAAGCAAGATTTGATGAAGAAAACAACATAGGCTGGGCAAAAATGCTAGAAAAAGCCGGTTGTCATGTAATTTACGGTCTGGTGGGCTTAAAAACCCATAGCAAGATTACGCTGGTAGTCAGAAAAGAAGAAGATGGAATCCGACGTTATGTACATTTGGGAACGGGGAATTATAACGATGCCACCGCAAAGTTGTATACAGACTTAGGACTTTTGACTTGTTCAGAGCGGATTGGTGCAGATGCCACCGCAGTGTTTAATATGTTGTCCGGCTATTCAGAACCAAAGGCGTGGAACTGCCTTTCGGTAGCGCCAATCTGGCTTCGTGATAAGTTTGTCAGTTTGATTGAGCGTGAAAGAGATAATGCGCGGCAGGGAAAAAAAGCACATATTATTGCAAAGATGAATTCCCTTTGTGACAGAGGTATTATTGAAAGTCTGTATGAAGCGTCGGCAGCAGGGGTGAAAATCGAACTGATTGTTCGCGGGATCTGCTGTTTGAAGGTGGGGATTCCGGGAGTCAGTGAAAACATTACCGTACGTTCCATTGTGGGGAATTTCCTAGAACACAGCAGAATTTATTATTTTTATGACAATGGAAATGAAGAAATTTATATGTCCAGTGCTGACTGGATGTCTAGAAATTTGGACCGCAGAGTAGAGATATTGTTCCCAGTGGAAGATGAGAAGTTAAAGAAAAAAGTAATGCATATTTTAGAGATTCAGTTGGCAGATACGCTGAAAGCCCGGGTGTTGAAAGCAGGCGGTACCTATGAAAGAGTGGACAAACGGGGAAAAGCGTTGCTCAGTTCCCAAGACTATTTCTGTCAGGAAGCTGCAAAATTAAATGAAGCAGAGAGTGTTACTAAGATACAGCGAGTATTTATACCAGAAGAATCCATAAAGGAAAAGGAAGTAGAAGATGATGAAAGCATGCATATTTGATCTGGATGGCACATTGACAGACTCCGTAAAATCATTGGCATATTCTGTGAATCTTACCTTAAAGGATTTAGGATATGAATCTCAGCCCGAGGAACGGTTTAAACAGTTTGCAGGTGATGGAAGCAGCGTCTTGCTGGAGCGGGCACTGCAGGCAGCCGGTGATACAGCTTTGGTACATAAGGAAGAAGCCATTAGGATATATGATGGATATTTTAGCAAGTACAGTATGTATCAGGTAAAACCATATGAGGGTATCGTAGAAACCTTAAAAGCATTAAAGGAACAGCAGATAAAACTGGCAGTGCTTTCTAATAAAGCAGATACAGAAGCTGTAAAAGTGGTAGAAACAGTATTTGGCAGAGACACCTTTCAGATCGTCAGAGGGCAGCGTGACGGAGTGCCAAGAAAGCCGGATCCTCAGGGAGCTATTATGATCGCCAAGGAGCTGCAGGTACCGGTCAGTGAGTGCCTCTATATTGGCGATACTAATACAGATATGAAAACCGGCAACAAAGCAGGTATGAATACTGTGGGAGTTACCTGGGGATTTCGTGACCGGAAAGAATTAGAAGAGAACCATGCAAAATATATTATAGATTTTCCAAAGGAACTGCTTGCATTGCTGTAGATAATAGTGTATGGTATAAATAGAAGGATAAATGCAGAAGTTATAAGGAAGGAAGCGAAATAATGACGCAGGAGCAGATGATTGCATTCAATGATTACATGGATGAATTACTTGCAGATGAGAAAATCAAACAAATGTCAGAATTTATTCAGCATGGGGACACCACCTGTTTGATGCATTGTAAGGCAGTGGCGTACGAAAGCGCAGTATTAGCATACAAATTCAATATTAAGGTGGATATGAAGAGCCTTATTCGCGGAGCCTTGTTGCATGATTACTTTTTGTATGACTGGCATGATCAGAAATTGGGAAGCTTTCATGGATTTTACCATCCGGGCATTGCACTGCGGAATGCCATGAGGGATTATGACTTAACGGAAATTGAAATAGATATTATAAGAAAGCATATGTTTCCGTTAACTATTTATCCGCCAAAGTATCGGGAAACCATCATAGTATGTTTGATGGACAAATATTGTTCTTTAAGAGAAGTTTTTGGAAAATTATTTCGGAAAAAATTGTGTAATGCATAAAAATTTTCCCCTTGTTCTGTTTGTAGGCAGAGCAAGGGGAAAATTTTTGTATCAGTTCAGCCTTATGGGCGTCCTGATAACTATCAAGGCTGAACTGTTACAAATTTTTGTATGCTGTAGAAAGCATCAATTTGATTCTGTTTAACTGATTTACTTCACTGGCACCGGGATCGTAATCAATAGCAACAATATTGGACTTAGGGTAACGGTGGCGCAGTTCTTTAATAACACCTTTTCCCACAATATGGTTCGGCAGGCAGGCGAATGGCTGAGTACAAACAATATTTCCAGCACCAGAATGGATTAATTCCAACATTTCACCGGTTAAGAACCAACCTTCACCGGTCTGGTTACCGCAGGAAACAATCTCTGATGCCATTTTTGCCAAATCTTCAATATGAGCCGGAGCATCAAAGTGAACACTCTTTTCAAATTCTTTTCTGGCAGCAGATCGGAACCATTCCAATGCTTTAATACCAAGGTTGGCATAAACGGCAGTAGATTTCTTCATACCAAGTTTTTCGTATTTAAAGTTAGCATTGTAGAAGCAGTACAGGAAAAAGTCTAATAAGTCAGGAACCACGGCTTCTGCACCCTCCGCTTCCAGTAGATCTACCAGATAGTTGTTGGCAGCAGGCATAAATTTAACCAGAATTTCTCCAACCACACCAACACGAGGCTTTTTGACATCTTTTCTTGGTAAAGCATCAAACTCTCTGATAATTTCCCGGCAGATTTTTTTGTATTTGGAATAGGAGGGATAATTTTTCTTAGTAACAAAGTCAATACATTTTTGTTCCCATTTTTTGTGAAGGGCATTGGCGGCACCTTCTTCCGCTTCATATGGTCTTGTTGCATAAAGACAACGCATTAAAATATCACCAAATTCTACGGCGTACATTCCTTTTAAGGCAAGTTTCGGAGTAATCTTAAATCCAGGATTCTTTTCAAAACCGCTTAAGTTTAAGGAAAGCACCGGAATGTCCGGATAGCCTGCCTTTCTTAAAGCACGGCGGATAAAGCCGATATAATTGGTAGCGCGGCAGCCGCCGCCGGTCTGGGTGATAATTACTGCAGTTTTGGTTAAATCATATTTTCCGGAAAGTATAGCTTCCATAATCTGTCCAACCACCATTAAGGACGGGTAGCAGGCATCATTATTTACATACTTGAGTCCCACATCCACCGCCTGTTTACCATCGTTGTTCAGCAGTTCGATATTGTATCCGCAGCTACGAAAAGCAGGTTCTACGATAGAAAAGTGAATTGGCGACATCTGCGGGCAGAGAATCGTGTAATTATCACGCATTTCTTCGGTGAAGATCACACGCTCAAAGTTGGCAGGAACAATGGTGCGCTGTATGTTGCGCTGCTTTCTTACACGGATGGCTGAAAGCAGGGAGCGAATACGGATTCTGGCAGCACCAAGCGAATTTACCTCATCAATCTTTAAGCAGGTGTAAATTTTTCCCGAGTCATTTAATATGTCACTGACCTGATCGGTAGTTACGGCATCCAGACCGCACCCAAAGGAATTTAACTGAATTAAATCCAGATTGTCCTGAGTTTTTACAAAGTTGGCAGCGGCATAAAGCCTTGAGTGGTACATCCACTGGTCCATAACAAGCAGAGGCCGCTCTACTTTTGCTAAATGAGATACGGAATCTTCTGTAAAGACAGCGATACCATAAGAAGTAATCAGTTCCGGGATACCATGGTTGATTTCCGGGTCGATATGATAGGGACGTCCGGCAAGCACGATACCATGTCTTCCTGTTTCCTTTAAATAAGCAAGCGTCTCTTCGCCCTTTTGCTGCACTTTTAAATGGACTTTCTGCATTTCATGCCATGCAGTTTCACTAGCTTCCTTAATCTCTCCGGCAGAAATAGAAAACTGTGTGCTGAATTCCTCCACCAGACGTTTCGTTAATACTTCTAAGTTAGTAAACGGAAGGAATGGATTCATAAATAAAATATCAGGATTTTTCAGCTCATCGATATTATTTTTAATATTTTCTGCATAAGAAGTGACAATGGGGCAATTATAATGGTTGTTGGCATCTTCAAATTCTACTCGTTCGTAAGGAATACAAGGATAGAAGATAAAGTTAATGCCCTGATTTAAAAGCCACATAACATGTCCGTGGGCTAATTTGGCAGGATAACATTCCGATTCACTTGGAATGGATTCGATGCCAAGTTCATAAATCTTACGGTTGGATTCCGGGGAAAGTACCACACGGAATTTTAATGCCTTGAAAAATTCTGCCCAGAAGGGATAATTTTCATACATATTTAGAACACGCGGAATACCTACAGTGCCACGAACAGCTTCAGTTTCTGATAAAGCTTCACGGTCAAATAATAATTTTGTTTTATATTCAAACAGATTAGGAATATTGTCTTTATTTTTCTGACCGCCGATACCACGTTCACAACGGTTTCCGGTGATAAACTGTCTGCCGCCGCTGAAACGGTTGATAGTCAAAAGACAGTTGTTGGTACAGCCCTTGCAGCGTGACATACTTGTACTAAATTCCAGTGAATTGATTTTATCAATGGAAAGCATAGTAGTGGTCTGGCTTTCCTGAAAACGTTCTCTGGCGATCAGTGCGGCGCCAAAAGCCCCCATAATACCGGCTATATCTGGACGGATAGCTTTACAATCTGCTATTTTTTCAAAGCTTCTAAGGACGGCATCGTTGTAGAATGTACCTCCCTGCACTACGATGTGGCTTCCTAATTCCGCCGCAGAACTTACTTTGATTACCTTATATAAAGCATTTTTGATAACAGAGTAGGCAAGCCCCGCTGAAATATCGGAAACTTCAGCTCCTTCTTTCTGAGCTTGTTTCACTTTGGAGTTCATAAATACAGTACAGCGTGTTCCAAGGTCAATTGGATTCTTGGCAAATAAAGCAGCCTCCGCAAAGTCCTGTACGCTGTAATTTAAAGATTTGGCAAAGGTTTCGATAAAGGAGCCACATCCAGAGGAACAAGCCTCGTTTAATTGTACACTGTCTACGGTCTGATTTTTAATTTTAATGCACTTCATATCCTGACCGCCGATATCTAAGATACAGTCAACTTTTGGGTCAAAAAAGGCAGCGGCATAGTAGTGGGCCACAGTTTCCACTTCTCCTTCTTCCAACATTAATGCGTTTTTAATCAAAGCCTCTCCGTAACCGGTGGAGCAAGAGTGAACAATATGTGCCTTTTTAGGCAGTTTCGTATAAATATCTTTGATGGCACGGATGGTGGTTGCTAGCGGACTTCCGTTGTTATTGCTGTAAAATGAATATAATAAATCACCGTTTTCGCCTACTAAAGCTGCTTTTGTAGTAGTGGAACCGGCGTCAATACCAAGATAACAATTTCCTTCATAAGAAGCTAGATCTCCGGTAGTGACAGAGTGGCTCTGGTGGCGTTCTTTGAATTCCTTATAATCTTCTTCAGAACGGAACAAAGGCTCTAATCGCTCTACTTCGAATTCCATTTTAATATCGCCGGAAAGTTTTTTTTCTAAAGAAGAAAGTGTCAGTGTCAGTTCCTTGTTGGCATTTAATGCAGAACCAGCAGCGGCGAAAAGATGAGAATTATCTGGAGTGATACTGTGTTCATCATCTAATTTTAAGGTGCGGATAAAAGCCGCTTTTAACTGGTCAAGGAAGTGAAGGGGACCGCCTAAAAAGGCTACGTGTCCGCGAATTGGCTTTCCGCAGGCCAGTCCACTGATGGTTTGGTTTACTACCGCCTGAAAAATGGAAGCGGATAAATCTTCCTTTGTGGCCCCTTCATTGATCAAAGGCTGGATATCTGTTTTGGCAAACACACCACACCTTGCAGCGATAGGGTAAATTGCCTTGTAATTCTTGGCATAATTATTTAATCCGGTGGCATCAGTCTGTAAAAGGGAAGCCATCTGATCGATAAAGGAACCGGTACCGCCGGCACAAATACCATTCATACGCTGCTCCACATTACCGCCTTCAAAATAGATGATCTTAGCATCTTCACCGCCAAGTTCAATGGCAACATCAGTCTTTGGGGCGTATTCGGCCAGGGCAGTGGAAACGGCAATCACTTCCTGCGTAAAAGGAATACCTAAGTGGTTTGCCAGTGTAAGCCCGCCAGAACCAGTAATCACAGCAGAAACAGTGATATCACCAAGCTCTTTTAATGCTTTGGAAACCAGTCCGTAAAGAGTTTCTTTAATATTTGCAAAGTGACGTTCATAATCTGAAAATATAATTTTATTTGCATCATTTAAAATTGCAATTTTTACAGTTGTGGAACCGATATCGATTCCTAATGTATAAAAGTTTGGATTATTCATAGCATGTTCCGGCAATGTTATGCCTACCTCCTAACTAAATATGACTTTTAACTATATGCTCGTAAATAATGAAAAAACACTTTTAATTTTTTGCTCTGCTTACATTACGAAGTAAATCTTCAAAGCATGTTTCATTATACGACAAGAAATTTTAAAATACAACAAAAAAACTCGAAAAGTGCAAGCTGTACCAAAGGATTCATATGGAATTTATGAAAATTTTATCCAAATCTAAACAGAATTCATAATTTCTTTTGTTTACAATTAAAAAGAATAATGTTAAACTTATAAGGCATGTAAAGTCAAAGAAAAGGAAGTGTTATTCTATGGAAAGTGGGCCTAGTAAGACACGAGAGTGTCGATTTAGGAATGAAAAGTTAAAGAAAAGAAAAAACCAATTCTAAGGCTTACTTTTTGACCTGTTCAAATGCCTGGAATTGGCATTTGAAAGGAGTTTATAAATCATGATGAAAATATTCAGAACTATGGAAGAAGGAATCAGGCAGGTAAGTGAGATTCAGGAGGGGTGTTGGGTTGCATTGTCTGATCCAACTGCATCTGAAATTCTTAGTATTTCCAATGAGTATGGGATTGATATGGAAGACCTGCGGGCACCTTTGGATGAAGAAGAACGTTCCCGTATTGAGGTGGAAGATGATTATACATTGATTCTTGTGGACATCCCTGTGATTGAAGAACGCAATGATAAAGAATGGTATGTTACGATTCCTTTGGGCATTATATTGACAGACACTTTGATTTTTACCGTATGTTTGGAAGAGACCACTATTCTTACAGCATTTATGGACGGCAGGGTTAGGAATTTCTATACTTACAAGAAAACAAGGTTTATTTTGCAGATATTATATAAAAATGCAACACTTTTCCTTCATTACCTAAGAATTATTGATAAGAAAAGCGAAGTGATTGAAAAAAACCTTCTTGAATCCCAGAAAAATTATGAGTTGATTGAACTTTTGGATTTAGAAAAGAGTTTGGTTTATTTTACTACCTCTCTTCGTTCTAATGAAGTGGTTTTGGAGCGTCTGCTGAAAAGTGAAAGTATTAAAAAATATCCGGAAGATACGGATTTGCTGGAAGATGTTATTATTGAAAATAAGCAGGCTATTGAGATGGCAAACATATATAGTGGAATTTTAAATGGTATGTTGGATGCTTTTGCCTCAATTATTTCTAATAATCTCAATATTGTAATGAAGTTTTTAGCTACAGTTACTATTGTTATGTCAATTCCGACTATGATATTTAGTGCATATGGAATGAATGTTTCCGGAGTGGGAATGCCGTTTTCTGAAAGTCCCTATGGCTTTGTCATTGTCATTGCTATATCATTACTATGCAGTATCGCTGTGGCAATTATTTTTTCAAAAAAGAATTTGTTTTAGTTATATTTTAGTTAACGGATGATATCATAATGATAAATGGATTAGGTATAAAGAAAGGTGAGACAATGAACTGGTTGAACAAATTGGAAAGGAAATTTGGGAAGTTTGCAATTACAAATCTTTCCATATGGCTGATTGGGTGTTATGTGATAGGATATATACTGAATTTTATTGCACCAAATGTGTTAGGTTATCTGACGTTAGAACCTGCATTTATTATGCGCGGACAGGTGTGGAGAATAGTCACATGGCTCTTAATTCCGCCATCAAGTTTTAGTATTTTTACATTTATTATGTTATTCTTTTACTACTCCCTTGGGACAACACTTGAAAAGACCTGGGGAACTTTTCGTTACAACGTGTTCATTTTTTCAGGTGTGTTGTTTACTATTCTTGGAGCATTTGTATTGTATATCATAGGAAAAATCGGGGGCGTAACACTGGTAGGAATGGGTTCGGCATTTAGTACTTATTATATTAATATGTCAATTTTCCTTGCTTTTGCGGCATCTTATCCTGATATGAAAGTTATGTTATACTTTATCATTCCGCTGAAAATTAAATGGCTGGCCTACTTTGATGCAGCATACTTACTTTATATGGCGTTTATTGGCAGTTGGGCAGACAGAGTGGTAATTGTTGCTTCCATTTTGAATTTTTTGGTGTTTTTTTTCAGTACAAGAAATTATCAGAGAATTTCCCCGTCGGAAATCAAAAGAAAGCGTACTTACAAAAAGAAAGTGGAATATTCAAACGGAATTACAAAGCATAAGTGTGCGATTTGCGGAAGAACAGAACTAGATGGAGAACATTTGGAATTTCGCTTTTGTTCTAAGTGTGAGGGGAATTATGAGTATTGTCAAGATCATCTTTTTACACACCAACATAAAAAGAGATAGAGATTATGGAGGAAGATATGGATCAGGAAAGCTTTGCCAATGCCATTAACGGTCTGAAAGATATGGCAGAAACTTATGAGAATATGCTGGCGGTTGAAGATATCAAAGAAGAATTAAAGGGTTTGAATTTGTCGGAAGAACAGTTACATGCAGTCTATGATTATTTAATAGAAAATAAAATTCAAATTGTAGATTATGTAAAAGAGAAAAAAGAGGTGTCCAAGGAGAAGGAAGAAGATTCCCGATTTCTAAAAATGTATATGGAGGAAATTGAAGATTATCCAGAAATTTCTAAGAGCCGTTTGCAGGAAATCTTTTGGAAAGCGGTTAAGAATGATGAAATTGCAAAAGAAGAGTTGATTACCGGATATTTGAAGCGGATTGTAGATTTTGCAAGAATTTATCGTGGACAAGGGGTTTTGCTGGAAGATTTGATTCAAGAAGGAAATATGGGGCTTTTAAATGGTTTATATGCGGCGGAAGAACAGCCGCAGATAGAAGAGATTGAAAACTATCTTATGGAGCATATATGTCAGAGTATGGAAACTGCTATTTATGAAATGGAAACAGAAAATAGGGCGGAAGAGTACATTGTAAAACAGATAGATGAAGTGGATAAATGTATCAACGCGTTTGAAAAGCAACATAACAGAAAGCCTTTTGCAGAAGAATTGGCAGAGTTGCTGAAAAAGGAAACAGAAGAAGTGAAAGACATTATGAGATACTTAAAATAGTTGCAAAAAGAGATTTTTTGCCTAAAACAATAAAGAAAATGAGCCGATATACAGAAACAGTAATAGTCTTTTGTCAGGAAAAAGAAAGAAAAAGAGGGAAAAGAATGAACGAATTTAATGAACAAGGTGTTAAAAATGTTATGGAAGATATTGTATATCAAAAGATGGAATCAATTATAGATTCGTTAGGATGCTGCACTTGCGATAAGTGCAAAGCGGATATTGCAGCATATGTGTTAAATCATGTAACACCAAGATATGTTGCCTCAGAAAAAGGAGAATTATTTTCTAAGGTGCAGGAATTAAATCAAAATAGTAATACAGATATTTTGATGAAAATTGTCAGTGCTTCCGAGATTATTAAAGAAAGGCCGCGTCATGAAAAAGAAAGAATTTATTAAAAGGATAAATAAGATTTTTCAAAATATATTAATTTGTGGATGTGGGGCAGTGATTCTGTCAGGTTGTGGGAATGAAGATACTGTTGGTAATGTAAGCGTAAACGATATGGAAATGGAAGCAGGAAGCGTGATTACAGAAGAAGCTCAGGTTACACAACAGCCAGCCCCCACATTTAAGGAACAGGAACCCATTAACGAAGAAGAACCGGATTATGTCATATCCACAGAGGAAGAAGACGATACAGAGAGAAGCCCTCTTTTTAAGGAACCGGAGAAAGTGCCTACCGATGAAGAATTGCAGGTTATGTCCACAGAATCTAGTGGCTGGGGGCAAGGAACTCAAGTAGATGATTTGAATCGCCCGGTAGGATGTATTCAATATCAGGAGAAGTATGGCAGTCATTCCGTAAGATTTATTATGAATGACAGTGAAGAAAAAAATATATATCTTACTTTTGATGAAGGATATGAAAACGGATATACAGCGCAGATTTTGGATGTCTTAAAAGAAAAAAATGTAAAAGCAGTATTTTTTATTACTATGGATTATGCGAAAAAAGAGCCGGAATTGGTGCAGCGTATGATAGAGGAAGGTCATGTAGTTGGAAATCACAGTGTGACGCATCCTTCCGCTGGTGTATCATCCCTTTCCTTAGAGGAACAGGAAAATGAAATCATGGAGCTTCATAATTATGTGAAAGAAAATTTTAATTATGAAATGTACTTATTCCGCTGTCCTGCAGGAATTTTCTCGGAACAGTTTTTAGGTGTGATGGATAAGTGCGGATATACGGGTGTGTTTTGGAGCTTTGCATACCATGACTGGGATCCGGAGAATCAGATGACATATGAAGAGGCATTGAAAAAGACAACAGATTGCCTGCATCCGGGAGCTGTTTATCTGCTTCATGCAGTGTCTTCTACGAACACGGCTATTTTAGGGGAATTTATTGATAACGCTGTAGCACAGGGTTACACATTTAAATAATTTAAAAATGTAATAGAGCAGATCGCGGAAAGGATTTTTTCGCGGTCTTTTTATGTATAAAAATTCCTGTTTTTCGGAATACTTTTAGAGAAGAAAAGAGTAGAAAGGGAAAAAAGATGGAAGATTTTTTGAAAATTGAAACAGTGCATGCAAGAGAGATTATGGATTCCAGAGGCAATCCAACGGTGGAAGTAGAGGTGAAAACTTATGGAGGAGGTATCGGAAGGGCGGCTGTACCTTCTGGAGCATCTACCGGAAAGTTTGAAGCAGTAGAACTGCGGGATGGAGAATTTCGCTATCAGGGACTGGGTGTGTTAAACGCAGTAAGAAATGTCAATGAAAAAATTGCAGAAAAGATAGAAGGGATTAGTGCCAATAAACAGGCGCTGATAGACCAGATTATGATTGAAATGGATGGAACAGATAATAAAGGCAATCTGGGCGCTAATGCCACATTAGGGGTGTCTATGGCAGTTGCCAGAGCGGCAGCAGATACATTGGGACTTCCATTGTATCAATACTTAGGCGGTGTTCATGCCCAAAAAATGCCGTTGCCTATGATGAATATTTTAAATGGCGGTGTTCATGCCCAGAATACAGTGGATTTTCAGGAATTTATGATTATGCCGGTATCAGCAGTATCTTTTAAAGAAGGATTGCGTATTTGTTCCGAGATATATCATAATTTGAAGAAACTCTGCAAAGACCGTGGTTTATCCACTGGAATAGGTGATGAAGGAGGGTTTGCGCCCAATCTGCCCGATGCAGATGCAGTATTGGGGCTGATTGTTGATGCAGTAAAAGCAGCAGGTTATACGCCAGAAAAAGATATTAAAATTGCTTTAGATGCAGCTTCAAGTGAGCTGTATAATGAAGAAGACAAAACGTATCATTTTCCTGGAGAGAGTAGTCTTTGCGAGAAGAGGGAAAAATTAGAATGTGGAGACAGCATTCCAGAAGGCGCATATGAAGCTGGAATGAAAGATTACGGACATTGCAAAGAAGTGGTTAGAAATACGGAAGAAATGATTTCTTATTATGAACAGCTGATAGAAAAGTATCCAATCATCTCTATTGAAGATGGTTTGGCAGAAGATGATTGGGATGGGTGGCAGTTAATGACGAAAAGAATTGGTGATAAGGTGCAGTTAGTGGGAGATGATTTGTTTGTGACAAATTCCAAGCGTCTGCAGGCAGGCATCAAACTTCAGGCAGCCAATGCTATCTTGATAAAAGTCAACCAGATAGGAACTGTCAGTGAGGCAATGGAAGCCATTGAAATGGCTCAAAAAGCCGGATATAATGCGGTAATCAGCCATAGAAGTGGTGAAACAGAGGATACATTTATTGCTGATTTGGCAGTGGCGGTCAATGCGGGGCAGATAAAGACAGGGGCACCATGCAGGAGTGACCGAGTGGCAAAATATAACCAGTTATTACGCATTGAAGAATCCTTAGGAGTACAGGCTCGTTTTGAAACACAATTATAATATAGGCGGAATGATTATTACCACTCTTCTTATGCAGAGTGGTAATATAATGCTGTAAAAAAATGTTGAAAAAAGTGAACACAGCAGCTTGCAAGACTTTTGTTTAAATAGTAGAATATTATTTAATATTAAAATATATTTATTTAAAATATATTTATCAGGCAAAATGAAAACAAGGGGGATGAAATTGGTAAAGAAGCTGTTGCGTTTTATAAAGTATAATGGGGAAAAAGGAGTGACCATTAAGGTATATTTTTATGCGGCATATTTCCGAATGTGTATTTTGATTTTAAACAAGAAGCATAATGAAAGATTAGAAAAAATGCTGGGACAACGGGGAAAGGAATCTTCCTACGAAGAAACAAAGGAAAACTATCGTATTGCCAAACAGATTTCTAGACAGGTTAACCGTATTGCGGAGCATACTCCTTGGGAAAGCAAATGTATGGTAAGGGCAATGACAGCCCAAAAACTTTTAAATGAAAAAGGAATTGAAACTACAATTTATCTTGGCGTAGGTACAAATGAACAGGGCGGTATGCGGGCTCATGCATGGCTGCGTTGTGGAATCTACTGTGTTACCGGAGGAGGAGATGCAGAATGTGCTGTTGTGGCAAAATTTAAAAAGTAGGGAATGTAGTACTAAATTCTTATAGAAATTTTTGGAAAATTTAGATATAATACATACAAATTTAATAAAATAATGTGTTAATAGCAAACTTATGGAAACATAAGGACGCAAAGCTGAGGACCTTAGACGTAATAACGTTATGGTAGCCGGTTGCCGAAAATAAATGTAATTCAAAAGGATTGCCGATTTTTGTTTGCTATTTTTGATAGCGGAGAAATCGACAATTTTTTTATGTTAAGGAAATACTACCAAAAGTCCTGGCAAAATTTATGTGAAAGAAGTTGTGGAAGTTGTACCAAGGAAAAGAATATCTGAATAAGCTATTAGTAAAACAGGACAGGGGGTTTGAGCATGAAACAAAACAGGACAGGATTTTTGAAAAGAGTAACAAGTACGGTGTTAGTGGGAGGGATTATGGCAAGTACTATACCGGTTATTAATGTGCAGGCGGCAACTTCTGCTGCTCAACAGGAATTTCGAAAAGAGTTTGCTAATATGCTGTGTTCTGGAGATGGACAAGTTCACAATATTAGGAAATATAATTTAACTTGGAGTGAATATTATGATATTTGTCAGGAAGTACTGGAAAATGAGGGGAAGATCGCATATGAATGTTATATGAACCAGACTACCAATTCCACTAAAGATGGAATGTATATGGATACATTTTGGCTCATTAACAGTGATTCTGGCTTTCAGGAACGGTATGCCAGTATGTTGAAATCCATTGAGGAAGTACAGTCTACTTTGGATGAGAATATGAATGAAGTGGAAAAGGCTTTGTGTATACACGATTATGTTGTAAAACATACAAATTACAGTTTGGATACTTTTTCATGGATAGCCGGTGGACCGCTAGGATTGGGATATGGAGTGTGTACAGGATATGCGCGAGCTGTAATTCTGCTGCTGGAATTAGAAGGGATTGAATGTAAGCTGGTATCAAACAACGGACATGCGTGGGTTGCGGCAAAACTAGATGGAGAATGGTACCATATTGACCCTACATGGGATGATACGAGAAGTACGAAGCCGGGAGTGGTAACGTCTCACGAATTTTTTGTAAGAAATGATAATGAATTTAGAAATGATCCGAAAAATCCTCATATTGGCTGGTCAGGAAATATATCCAGTTCTGAAAAATATACAGACTGGTATGTACATGATATTTCAGGGGATATGTTGTATGCTGGAGGATATTGGTATTATGAAAAAAATGGATCTATTGTAAAAAATGACATTGAAGGAAATTCCTATCAACTGGTAATCTGCGGTAGTGATTTGAAAATAAAATCCATAGAGAATGGAATATTATCTTACTCAGAAAATGGAAAACTATATACAACACAGGTGGATAAATCGACAGCTACGGAATCTACTACAGAAGGAGAAATGATAGAACCAACGGTAACAGTAAATCCGACGGTGACAGCAGTACCGACAGAGACAGTCATCCCAACAGTAACGGAAGCTCCCACAGCGACGATAATACCAACAGAGGA
>CASEML010000072.1 GCA_949289145.1 uncultured Eubacteriales bacterium
TGAAATGACACAGTTTTCGCCCATTAATGAATGCTTATCATTGTTTGTGACTTTATCAACCATTGCACAAATGGCTAAAATAAAGGCTTTTTTGTGCAAAATAAATAAGAAAGTGTAGAGAGAAAAATTATGATATGGCTAAATGATAAGTTGATTACGGTGAAACATTTTCCAGATGGAACGCTGTTATTAAAAGAGAATATAAAAGAGTTGGTGGGGGAAGAAGAAACCGTAGTACTTCGGTGGAATTATGAAGATAATGAGGAACTGATAGCACTTTATTTTCTGACCTGCCATATAAAGTCGAAGGGATATGAAAATATTGTCTTAAATATGCCTTATATACCAAACGCAAGACAAGATCGAGTGAAAAGTGAGGAAGATGTGTTTACACTGAAATATTTTGCACAACTGATCAATAGTCTGGGCTTTTCCAAGATAAAAGTATTAGATGCCCATTCTAATGTGAGTCTGGCATTGTTGGAGCGGGTGGAATTACTTGAGCCCACACCATATATAAAAAAGGTTTTAGATCATATATGGAAGGGAGAGGAAGCGCCACCATTAATGTTTTATCCTGATGAAGGGGCAGGAAAGCGTTACAGTGGTATGATTTCACTGCCCTATTGTTTTGGCATCAAAAACAGGGATTGGAAAACAGGAAAAATCAAAAGTCTGAGTATTGCCGGAGAAACCCAGAAAATTCAGGGAAATGATGTATTGATTGTGGATGATATTTGTTCCTATGGAGGAACATTCCTTTACTCCGCACAAAAACTTCATGAATTAGGGGCAAAAGATATTTATTTATATGTGAGTCATTGTGAAAACTCCATTCTGGAGGGAAACTTGTTAGACTGCCCGTGGATAAAGAAAATTTATACCACAGACAGTATTTTTAGAAAAACAGACAATGAGAAGATAAGGGTAATAAATCTGGAAAACTAGGGTAAGGAAGGGAGATCATAATAATGAATAAAATTAATCCAATGCTGTTAATAGATTTTTATAAAGCAGTTCATTCAGATATGCTGCCGCGGAAGATAACAAAATCTATGTCTTATTACACACCTAGGATGAGCCGTGTAAAACGCTGGAATCAGGTGGTTATGTTTGGACTCCAGATGTTTTGCAAAACATGGCTGATAGAATATTTTAATGAACAGTTTTTCTGGCAAAAGGAAGAACAGGTGGTAGGGGAATATGAAAGAGTTTTGAATGCAGCGTTAGGAAGAGGAATTTACGACTCGGAAAAAATCCGAAAACTGCATCAACTGGGGTATCTGCCAATTAAAGTGATTGCTTTGCCTGAGGGCACATTGGTTCCGATTCATGTGCCAATGTTTGGTATTACCAATACACATCCGGATTTTGCATGGCTGCCCCAGGCTTTGGAATCCTTAATCAGTGCGGAAATGTGGTATCCTCAGATCACTGCTACCGTTGGAAAGACCTACCGCGATATAGTGAATAAATTTTATGATAAAACCTGTGATGATTCGGTGGAAAGAGCAAAGGCGTTAGGCGCTTTCGATTTTCGTGGAGATATGGGGGTGGATGCGGCATTAAAAGCAGGTGCCGGTTGGTGTTTATCCTTCTTAAATACGGCAACGGTACCAGTGATTCCGTATTTAGAGCAAATGTTTCAATGTGACTGCAGCAGTGACGCGGTGGCATATGGTGCAGTCAGCACAGAACATTTTGTTATGTGCAGTAATTATGCTGTAGATGGAGATGAAATCACGTTTTTGCGGCGTATGCTGACAGAACTATATCCCCACACCAGTTTTAGCTGTGTGCTGGATAGTTATGATTATTGGAACGTAATAGATCATATTTTGCCCAAACTCCATAAGGAGATTATGAATCACGACGGCTGCATGCTGATGCGTGGAGATTCTGGAGATTGTGTAGAGGTAGTGACAAAAACAGTCTTTAAACTTTGGGAGCAGTTCGGCGGGACTGTCAACAGCAAAGGATATAAAGTGTTAGATCCTCATGTAAAAGCAATTTATGGAGATAGTATTACGGTACAGCGGTGTGAAGAAATCTATGAAATTTTAGAAAAAAACGGATTTGCTGCCAGCAATGTGGCTTTGGGGGTAGGCTCTTTTTCCATGCACTGTATTGAGGAAGAAAATATACTGAAGCCATTTACCAGAGATACATTCAGTTCTTGTATCAAAGCATGCTATGCAGAGGTAGACGGCAAATGTTATCCGATTTTTAAAAATCCCAAAGAGGGCGGCTTCAAAAAAAGCCAAAAAGGGTTGTGTTATGTCTATGAAAACCAAGATGGCATTTTATCATATCGTGATGGTTATACCGCGGAAGATATCCCAGAGGGCAATCTGCTGGAAACGGTATTCGAGGACGGAAAGATGGTGAGGGAGTATACTTTGAGAGAGATTAGGGACAGACTGAATGGAGGAAGGTTTTAAGGCAATGTGCTGAAAATTAAAATCATAAAATTTTGAAAAGTAAAAATGCTGAAACAAAAAATAAAATAAAGAAAATGATTGTGCAGATAGAATAAAGTATGCGAGAAAATATCGTTATAGATAAACAAAAAGCACAAAAAACTATTGCGAAAATGTGAGAAATATAGTACAATTAGCATATAAAAGAATTGAACGAACAACAGGAAGGAATGGACATCGTGAAGATTCTTAAAGTGATTAATAATAACGTAGTAAGTGCCTATGATGATGCAGGAAAAGAAATTATAGTCATGGGAAGAGGAATTGGTTTTCGAAAACATTCAGGGGATTTGATTGATGAAGCATTGGTGGAAAAGAAGTATTCGCTGCCGGAGCAATCAACCAGTGTATTCGAAGAACTGGTAAGAGATATGCCCTATGAGTATATTAAAACAGCCGACAGGATTATTAAAACAGCCGGAAAAATGTTAGGAAAATGTCTGAATAAAAATATCTACATTACATTGACGGATCATTTGAATTTTGCCATTGCCCGGGCGAAGCAGAATATGAGGATTAAAAATGCGCTGCTGTGGGAGATTAAAAGATTTTACGGACAGGAATTTCATGCAGGCATGGAAGCTTTGGATATAATCAAAGAGGAACTTGGAATTGAACTTTGTGAAGATGAGGCTGGTTTTTTTGCATTGCATATTGTCAATGCACAGATGGATGGCAGCATAGAACAGACCGTAAAGGTTCCCGATCTTATCAAAGATATTTTAAATATTGTAAGTTATACTTTTAGCGAAAATTTGGACGAGAACAGCATTTACTATGAGCGTTTTATTACTCACTTAAAATTTTTAGCCGAAAGGATTATGAAGGATCAGCCATACGAAACGGAGGAAGATGAATTTAATGATATGGTAAGAGAGCATTTTCCCAAAAGTTACCGCTGTGCACTTCGAATCCGAGATTATTTACAAGCCCGTGTCCACTATGAAGTGGGCGCAGACGAACTTACCTATCTTACGATACATATTCAAAGAAATGTGTATAAAGGATAAAGGTTTAAGCATAATTAAATATGCAGGGGGTGTTACATTTGGTTGGCAAAACCCGAACGATACTTTTAGACAGCAGTTGTGTTATTTTATAATAATACAGGCAGAAAGGTTTATCGTGCGGGTTTTTTTGTCTACAAAACCAGGATATGTAACAAAAGTCATAAGGGGTGGTTGCTTTTATTTGTTTTACAAAAATAGTGTAGAATGGAGGTATTATTATGGCTAGTAAGTATGATGGGTTAGCAAGAATTATTATTCAAAATGTGGGCGGCAGTGATAATATTATCAGCCTGCAGCATTGCATTACAAGACTTCGTTTTAAGCTGAAAGACGAGTCAAAGGCCAACACAGAAGTACTAAAGGCGACAGAAGGAATTGTAACAGTTATGAAGTCAGGAGGACAGTATCAAGTTGTAATCGGCAACCATGTTCCGGATGTGTACGCAGTAGTATGTGAGAAGGCGCATATTGCGCAGAATACATCTGCAGAAGAGAAAGAGGAAAGCAAGCTTGGTATTGGAGCAACATTGATTGATTGGATTTCAGGTATTTTCCAGCCGATTCTTTCCATCCTATGTGCCGCCGGTATTATCAAAGGGCTTTTGGCATTGTGGGCTTTTTTTGATCCAGATGCTTCAGCGTCAGGGGCTTATCAACTCTGGTATGCATTTGGTGACGGATTTTTCCAATTTCTCCCAATTATACTTGGTGCAACCGCTGCAAAGAAGTTTGGCGGTAATATCTTTACCGGTATTGGTATTGGTACAGCGCTTTGCTATCCGGCAATCAGTAATATGGCAGCGGCAGATCCTATAGGAAGTGTGTTTACAGGCACTGCTTTTGAAATGAGTTACAGTGCAACATTTTTTGGAATACCAATTATTATGCCTTCTTCTAGTGGTTATATGTCAACGGTGGTTCCTATTATTGTGGCAACCTACTTTACGGTGAAACTGGAAAATAAATTGAAAAAGGTGATTCCTGATGTGGTAAAAACCTTTATTGCACCGGTAATCTCATTTGTGGTTATGATACCGTTAACCTTTTTGATCATCGGACCGATTACCTCATTCCTTTGTAATGTGATTGGAATTGTCTTTGGAGCAATCTTTAATATTCCGGTTGTGGGCGGACTGGTGGCAGGTATTTTAGTAGGAGCTTTCTGGCAGGTATTGGTCATCTTTGGACTCCACTGGGGCTTAGTTCCTCTTGCTATGGTAAATTATGGAAGTCTTGGTTATGATTTTATACTTTCGCCATATTTCACAGCATCCTTTGCACAGTCTATGGTAGTTCTTGCAATTTATATTAAAACAAAAGATAAGAAACTAAAAGATATAGCATTACCTGCATTTATCTCAGGTATGTTTGGAGTAACAGAACCATGTATTTATGGTATTACGCTCCCAAAGAAAAAACCATTTGTTATCTCCTGTATTGCGTCTGCGATCGGAGGCGGAATCATAGGGTTTGCAGGAGTAAAAACTTTTATGATGGGCGGACTGGGATTGTTTGGACTTCCATGCTTTATCGGTGATAATACAATGTATCATTTAATCTGGACTTTAGTTGCACTGGTGGTAGCTATGGCGGCAGCTTTCATAATGACAATGATTACTTATAAAGATGACGCACCGAAAGAAACAGAAAAGAAAGCACCTGTACAAGAAGCAGCGAAAGGGGAAGACTTGGCAGCACCAATCAAAGGTCAGGTTAAGTCTTTAACAGAAGTTCAAGATGAAGCTTTTTCCTGCGGAGTTATGGGACAGGGCGCAGCCATTGTTCCGGCAGAAGGAAGGGTATTCGCACCTTGCGATGGAGAAATTACCACCTTTTTTCCGACGGGACATGCCATTGGCATAAGTTCTGTAAATGGAGCAGAAATTCTCATTCATATTGGTCTTGATACGGTAAAACTTAACGGAAAAGGGTTTACACCGAAAAAGAATCAGGGAGATACCGTGAAAAAAGGCGATCTATTGCTGGAATTTGATATGGAATATATTAAAAAAGCAGGATACGATATTACCACACCGGTAATCGTTACTAATACAGATGATTATTCTGAAGTAAAAGTAGTAGCGGCAGACAAGGTGGATCCCGGAGATCTTCTGATAGCTTTAAACTAGTAAAAGATAGGAAGGGATTGGAATGTTCCACTCCCTTCCTGAAAAATCAGGAAAGGTATGAATATAAAAAATGGAGGTAGAAGAATGAAGAAATTAAAAGAAGGATTTTTATGGGGCGGAGCAACCGCAGCAAATCAGTATGAAGGTGCATGGAATATTGATGGAAAAGGAGCATCCGTTTCGGATATGTGTACCAACGGTTCTCATACCACACCAAAGCGTATCACAACGGAATTTGAACAGAATACCCTTTATCCTAGCCATGAGGCAACAGATTTTTATCATCATTATAAAGAAGACATTGCTTTATTTGCAGAAATGGGATTTAAGGCATTTCGATTATCCATTGCCTGGACCAGAATTTTCCCCACAGGTATGGAAGTAAAGCCAAATGAAGCAGGACTTCAGTTTTACGATGATGTTTTTGATGAATGTAAAAAATATGGTATTGAACCCATTGTTACAATTTCTCATTATGAAATGCCCTATGCTTTGGTACAAAAATGCAATGGCTGGTACGGCAGGGAGTGCATCCAGTATTATTTACGTTACTGTGAAGAAATTTTCAGACGCTATCAAAATAAGGTAAAATATTGGCTTACATTTAACGAAATTAATGCAGGAACCATGCCTATGGGTGCGGTGCTGTCTTTAGGAACCATTAAAGGCTATAGCGGTCCGGTAACGGAAGTGCCGGATGAACCCCAGATTCGTTACCAGGCATTACATCATCAGTTCGTGGCAAGTGCTAAGGCAGTGAAGCTGGCACATGAAAAATATCCGTGGTTTAAAATGGGAAATATGTGTATTTTTGCAACTGCATACCCATATACCTGCAATCCGGATGATATCATTGCAACCCAGAAAGAAATGCAGTATACGAATTGGTTTACTTCTGATGTACAGGTTCGCGGCGAATATCCTTACTACATGGAGCGTTTTTTTGAAGAAAACAATATTACAATTCGGATGGAAGAAGGAGATGCAAAAATCCTTAAGGAAGGCTGTGTTGACTTTTATACCTTTAGTTACTATATGAGTAACTGTGTCACTGATGACCCAAACGCAGGTCAGAGCAGCGGTAACCTGGTGGGAGGAGTAAAAAATCCCTACTTGAAGGCCAGTGACTGGGGTTGGCAAATTGACCCGAAGGGACTGCGTTATACGTTAAATGAGATTTACGGGCGTTATGGTATACCGATTATGGTGGTGGAAAACGGTCTTGGAGCTTATGACAAAGTGGAAGAGGACGGTTCTATCAATGATGACTACCGTATCGACTATTTGAGAGAACATATCATCCAAATGAAAGAGGCAGTGGCTGACGGAGTAGATCTTATAGGATACACTCCTTGGGGCTGTATTGATCTGGTCAGTGCTTCTACCGGGGAAATGGCAAAGAGATACGGTATGATTTTTGTAGATAAATATGATGATGGAACAGGCACTCTGGAACGTAAAAAGAAGAAATCTTTTGACTGGTATAAGAAGGTAATTGCAAGTAATGGAGAAGATTTGGCATAACAGAACAGGAGGGAAAAGATATGAAAACATTTGAATATGTTATTAAAGATGAAGTGGGAATTCACGCAAGACCGGCAGGGCTGTTGGTAAAGGAAGCAAAGCAGCATGGGGAAACCATTTTTATTGAGTGCAATGGAAAAAGTGCAGATGTTAAAAAGCTCATGGCATTAATGGCACTGGGAGTACAGAAGGGGGACACAGTAAAAATTACAGTAGAAGGAGAACATGAGGCAGAAGTGGCTGCAAGTCTACAGGAATTCTTTCAGAACAACCTGTAAGTAAAGGGGGCAGTGACAATGAAAGAATATGCAGGAAAGAAGATATTCAACGGAATTGCCATCGGAAAGCTGAAATATTATGCAAAGGAACAGAAGCAGATTGTAAGAAAAAAGGTGCAGGATGTGAAAAAAGAGATTGCCCGATATGAAGCAGCAAAAGCGGAAACGCAAGAACAGTTAGAAGCATTATATGAAAAAGCTTTGAAAGAAGTGGGAGAATCCAGTGCAGAAATCTTTCAGGTTCATTCTATGATGCTTGAAGATGATGATTACAATGATTCTGTCAGAAACATAATTGATACCCAACAGGTAAATGCAGAATATGCAGTTGCTGTTACAGGAGACAATTTTTCACAAATATTTGCCAGTATGGACAATGAATATTTTCAGGCACGTTCTGCAGATGTAAAGGATGTGTCGGAAAGAGTCATATTGGTCCTTTCAGGAGGCAGTGCAGCAAAAGAAATCGGTGATGAACCGGTGATTATTCTGGCAGACGATCTGGCACCAAGTGAGACGGTACAGATGGATAAAAGCAAGCTTCTTGCTTTTGTTACAAGACAAGGATCGGCAAATTCCCATACAGCGATACTGGCAAGAACCATGGGGATTCCTGCATTGTTTGGCATAGATATTGAGGAAGCCTGGAATGGAGAAATTGGAATTGTCGACGGCTATACAGGAAAATTTATTGTTTCGCCGGAAAAGGAAGTGTTGGAGGAATATCAAACAAAGAAGGCGAAAGATGATGAGTACAAAGAACTGCTGACTACATTGAAAGGAAAAGAAACGGTAACGAAATCAGGTCAGAAGGTAAAATTGTATGCCAATATAGGCAATGTTTCAGATCTGGTTACGGTGTTAAAGAACGATGCCGAAGGAATCGGGCTGTTTCGAAGTGAATTTTTATATTTGGAAGCAGAAGATTTTCCTACAGAGGAAGAGCAGTTTAAGGTGTACCGTCAGGTGGCAGAGACTATGGCAGGGAAGAAAGTCATCATCCGTACGTTGGATATTGGAGCAGATAAGCAGGTAGACTATTTTCAGCTTGGAAAAGAAGACAATCCGGCTATGGGCTATCGGGCAATTCGTATCTGTCTGACCCAGACAGAGATTTTTAAAACTCAGCTTAGGGCACTGTACCGTGCCAGTGCCTATGGGAACATTGCTATTATGTATCCTATGATTACTTCTGTAGAGGAAGTGAAAAAAATTAAGGAGATTTCTAAATCTGTTCGGGAAGAACTGAAAGATATTGGCATTCGTGTGGGTGAAGTTGAGGAAGGAATTATGATAGAAACACCGGCAGCGGCTGTCATTAGTGACTTGTTGGCGAAAGAGGTGGATTTCTTTAGTATTGGAACCAACGATCTGACCCAATATACACTGGCAATCGACCGCCAGAACTCTAAACTGGATGCATTTTATGATCCACACCACGAAGCAATTTTACGTTTGATCAAGCTTGTGGTGGACAATTCTCATAAAGAAGGTATTTGGACTGGTATTTGCGGAGAACTTGGAGCAGATACGGAACTTACAGAAACCTTTCTGCAGATGGGAGTGGATGAACTTTCTGTATCACCGGCATGTGTGCTGCCGATACGTAAGATCATTCGGGAAGCTGAATAACAAAATCAGGGCTGTGACAGAATGGCAGGGAAGGTAATCTGCTTATTCTGACAGCCCTTTTTCTTTGAAAGGAGATTACAATGGGAAAAATTATATTCTTAGATATTGACGGTACGTTAGTGGATTTTGATCAACACATGCCAAAGTCAACATTAAAAGCTCTTAAGGAAGCCAGGGAAAATGGGCATAAGCTGGTCCTTTGTACCGGGCGTACTTATGGATATATTTATCCATGCTTGTTGGAGTTTGGATTTGATGCAGTGGTAGCTTCGGCTGGAGCTTATGTGCGGGTGGGGGAAGAAGTGCTTTATCACCATGTGATGGATTTTGAAAAAATCCAAGGGTTAGAGGAACTGTTGAAAAAGCATAATATTGATTATATGCTACAGGGGCTTTTGGGAAGAATGGTACCAAAAGACTGTGTGAAAGGAATAGAAGATCATTTTGCTGCAATTAATCCGGAGTACAGCAAGCAGCTGGATGGAATGGAACAGATAGAGCATATTTCAGAGAGCCATATGATTGAGAGTATTATGTTTTTTAATTCCAATGTGAAAATAGCGCAGCTACAAAAAGAGATAGATGAAGAATTAGAGGGTTATTTTCGGGTGACCGGTGCAAGCTATGAGACAGACAGAGAACATAATGGAGAAATAACCTGCCGGGGAATACACAAGGCAGATGGAATGAAGCGGGTGGTAGCCTATTTTTCTTTACGTCCTACCGATGTAATTGCCTTTGGTGACGGACCAAATGATTTTGAAATGCTTCAGTATGCCAAAATAGGTGTTGCCATGGGAAATGGGGTGGAATCATTAAAAAATAAGGCGGATTATGTAACGGATGATATAGAACAAGACGGTATATATCATGCCTTTGTACATTTGGGTCTGATAGAAGAACAGAACATACAGCAATAAAATGAGATGGAAAGGATTGGTGGTTGTTATGGGAAAAATTATTTTTATTGATGTAGACGGAACGCTGGTGGATTATGAAAACAACCTTCCTGATTCAGCAGTGGAAGCTATAAGAAAAGCAAGAGATAATGGACATAGGGTATATATCAGCACAGGAAGAAGCAGGGCGGAAGTTTATGATGATATTTGGGATATTGGGCTGGATGGTATGATCGGCGGAAATGGCAGTTATGTGGAGGACCATGGAGTGGTGGTTATGCATCAGCTGATTACTTATGAACAGTGCAGACGAATCGTAGACTGGCTTCACAGCCGTAAACTGGAATTTTATCTGGAAAGCAATAATGGGCTTTTTGCCAGCGAACATTTTGAGGAAAAAGCTGAGAGTACGATACAAGAGTACACTCGTAGAAAAGGAAAAAATGATGCAGATAAAATGACTGTTCGGAAGGTATTTCCGGAAATGATATTTGGCGGTAATCTGTATCGGGATGATTTAAATAAAGTAAGTTATCTGCTAAG
Source organism: uncultured Eubacteriales bacterium (assembly GCA_949289145.1). Lineage (GTDB taxonomy): Bacteria > Bacillota > Clostridia > Lachnospirales > Lachnospiraceae > RUG11237. The sequence continues at coordinate 10,496 of CASEML010000072.1, forward strand.
CAGCTATGAAGATTATATAGAAACAAAAAAGCAATTTCCGGATATGCAGAACGGAACATGGGGAGGTGCCGGGGAAACTGCTTTGTTTGGGGACATTGGAATTAAGGATATTACAAAGGCAAATGCCATCGAACATCTGTTGCGTTATCTAAATGCGGAACAAAAAGATACCATAGCATTTGGTGATGCAGCGATTGATATTCCCATGCTTGCCTATTGCGCTTATGGTGTTGCCATGGGAAACGGCGGCAGAGAAATTAAAGCCATGGCAGATTATGTGACTGATGATGTGGATAAGGAGGGCCTCTATAAGGCGTTTGTTCACCTGAAGCTGATATAATTGGTAACAATTTCAAAAAAAGTATTGCAATTATGGAATAAAAGGTGTAATATATACATATGCTACAAGTAGTAATTAAAACTACTTGTAAAAATATCGGAAACGATTAAAAATGGAAACAAAAACAAAATAAAATGGAATTCGGAATGGAAAGAAAGGGAGCATACTATGAGTGCAATGAAACGAAAGGTGAAAAAAATGAAGGATCCGGGAAGTGCAATCACCCATTTTATAGGAATGATGATGGCAATCTTTGCGGCGGTGCCATTGTTGATCAAAGCAGCAAATAAGCCGGATAAAGTATATTTGGTATCTCTTGCCATTTTTATTGTCAGTATGATTCTATTGTATGCGGCATCTACCATATATCATTCTTTCGATGTGTCTGAGAAAGTAAATCGTATTCTTCGCAAAGTGGATCATTCTATGATTTCAGTGATGATTGCAGGAAGTTATACGCCGGTTTGTCTTATTGTATTAAGGGGCAAATTGGGAATTGTGATGTTAAGTCTTGTGTGGGGGATTGCCATTTTAGGAATTTTAATTAAGATTTTTTGGATTACTTGTCCGAAATGGTTTTCTTCTGTGCTGTACATTGCTATGGGCTGGACTTGTGTGATTGGATTTACGCAGATTATCAATGCATTGCCTACTGCAGCTTTTGTATGGCTGTTGGCAGGGGGGATTATTTATACTTTGGGCGGTGTGATTTATGCGCTGAAGTTGCCGATTTTTAATTTGAAACATAAGAATTTTGGTTCTCATGAAATTTTCCATTTGTTTGTGATGGGGGGAAGTATTTGTCATTTTATTTTAATGTATGTGTTTGTGGCTGATATGCCTTTGTTCTAAAAAAGGGGCTGTCGGTTAATACCGATTTTTAACCCCTGACATGTAGAGAAGAGACAATCCCAGAAAATTCGGACTTTTTTAAGACCTGAATTCTCCAGTGGACTGTCTCTTCCCTTTTGTAACCCTTATTTCAGGGCGCAA
>CASEML010000073.1 GCA_949289145.1 uncultured Eubacteriales bacterium
CGGTAATCGACTCCCAGCAGTTCTTGTTGTGCTGTCAAGGGTGGCGTCCGTAGCCACAATCTTTAATATTTACATATTTTCAAGGTTCAATTTAGCCTTTTTTCTTTAGCTATTTTTTTCATAGGTCACTTGACACTATCAAACGCACTTCTATCGGTTCATCCATCAAAAGTGAATCTTCTGTCACCAGACAATCATAAGCCAATATCCGCACACCTTTCACAGCTGCTTCGCGCAATGCATTGCAGAACTCTGGATGAGTGTCTTCGTTGGGAGTAAAATACCTGACTCCCTTCATCTGTACCACAAACATCACATAAGCTTCATACCCTTCTCCCACAGCCGCTACCAACTCCTCCACATGCTTTACTGCACGCTCTGACGGTGCATCTGGAAACCTTACCACACCATCTTCCTCCAGTGTAACACCTTTCACTTCCATAAAAATTTTCCTGTCATCTGACTCCACATAAAAATCAATCCTGGAATTACCGTATTTACATTCTGGCTTTACAAAGCGTGTTTCTGTTCCCTGCAAAATAGGGCAATTTTCTGTAAGCAGCCACTCCTGCACTGCTTTATTTGGTGCATTAGAGTCTACATTCACCAGCATATTTCCTTTCTCGACTGCCACAAGATCATATTTCGTTTTTCTGTTTGGATTGTCACTTTCCTCTAAATATACTTTCCGTCCCGGCTGCAGTAATTCCCTGCATCTTGCAGTATTTTTCACATGACAAACCTCCATATTCCCTTGAATATTCACATGAGCAATAAACCTATTGGGTCTGGACACAAACTCTCCTGAAATTACTTTTTTATATTTCATATCTACCTCTTCATTCTTATTTCATTATGTATTTCTGCTTATATAGCCGCCTCAAAAATACGTGGCTGATACATGTTCTCATTATAATGTATTCTGCCCCTAATCTTCAAGTAAAGTTCTTAACAGACTGTATATTTTTTATTAATTTTTCCAAACTAAACAGAAACACAATATTTATTTTTAAGAAAGGATTTTTGTATGAAAAAGACAAAAAAATATTGGATTTTACTTGGAATTGCCGGAGCACTTTTAATTTTTATTTTTGTTGCAAGTATTTTCTACAACAACAGCAAAATTGACCCCAAAAGTGAAGAGGCAGCCTTGGCTTCTTATTTAATGGAACAGGATGATATTATGACAAACATGATAAATAATATGGAAATCACACCTACAACCAATGCAGATTTGGATTTTCTCTACGGTATGATCCCCCATCATCAGGCTGCCATCCGCATGTCAGAAAGTTATCTTACCTACGGAGGCTCCAATCGAAAATTAAGAAAAATTGCTAAGGAAATTATTAAAGAACAGACAGAAGAAGTAGAGGAAATGGAGAAAACTGCTGCAAGACTGGAAAGAAGTGCTATATCTGATACCAAAACGGAAGAAGCATATCTTGCAGCTTATGATGAAATAATGTCTGAACGCCACTACACAAAGCATGGAACTACCACTACACAAAGTGTAGATGAGGCATTTGCCCAGGGAATGATTTTACATCATGAAATGGCCGTAGAAATGGCGCAGGCTATTCTTGCGAATTCCACTACCGATGACATTCATGATTTTGCCGAAGATATCCTTGAACTACAGCAGGAGGAAATCGCCCAATTGAAGACTGCCGCTTACCTGCAGGACTCCTCACTTGCCGGTCACTAGAGCCGGCAAAATTTTCAACGTTACTTAAGCAAGTATTTATCTATAAACTCTCAATAATGTTCTGCTCTTTTATGTGAATTTGAAAACAGCGGAACCGGACAGACTGCACACCTCCTGTCAAACCGTTTCCCTGCGTACTCTTTTGTAAGCTATACTTTGCCCACACGAATAAAACATAAAAGTGCGCAAAAGCTTATAGAAATACTTTATTTATCATAATAGGCTCCCTATTTTATAAGTTAACGCAACAAAGTTTTTTCTAAAAATATTTAAAAATGTGCAGGCATTATGCCTACACATTTACACACTAATAATTTAATGCTTCCATTCTTGCTAAATCTTCCTGCAATTCCTTGCTGCTGCCCGGAAGTTTTACTGCCCGCCTCATATACTCAACTGCTTCTTTTTTATCTCCGAGTTTAAACAATGCGATTGCATAACCTCCCAGTGCCTGTGCATCATTGGAATCTAATTTCATGGCCTTAACATTGTCTTTTTTACACATTTCATAATTTCCACACATATATTCCGCATATGCCTTGGCAAGTAAAGCATTTCTGTGTTCCGGCTCTAAATCCAGCAACCGCTTTAATATAATTGCAGCCTCCTGATATATTCCTTGCTTTATCATACCGTCTGCAATTTCATATAACTTTTCTACTTCTGTTACATTTTCTTGTTTTTTCTTAATCTTTGTTAACCTCAGATTATATGCACAATACTTGTTTTCTGAATAAATACTGCCGTTCATGGTAAGTCTGGTATTTGGACAACCGCCCAGACATTTGCTTCCATAAATACAGTTTTTGCACTCGCCTTTCAGTTGTTCTTTTTTTATGTTCCGACGCCAAGAAAAACTGTTTTCATCCTTCCAGATATCCCTCAGAGAACGTTCTTTTATATTTCCTTCTATATAGTTTCTGTCGCGAATAGAAGTACAACCAAGAATATCTCCATTATGAAGGATGCCAAAACCTCGGATTCCTGCATTACAGCCATCCCATATAGATACCATATCTGTTTCATAGGATATTTTCTTTATTTCCATTTCTTTTTTTGTATAATATCCAATGCAGTCCGCCGGATATATCTTTATTCGCCCTTCCTTTGCCGTTTCATAGCAAAAATCTATGATATCTGTGACTTTTTCAGGCTCTAAAAGCCAATTAGGCCTTTCTTTTAAATTTCCCATAGGGAGTCCTAACTGTACTTGCCAGGTTTTTACCCCCATGCGAATCAGTTCTTCTTTTAATTCCCTAAGTATATGTATATTTTGATTGGTTATGGTGGTAACTGCACCTGTTTTAATTCCCAGTTCTCGCAGAATCCGAAAACTGCTTTTCGCATGACTGAAAGCCTCTTTCCGGCGAATCATATCGTGAATTTCTCTTGTTCCATCAATGCTGATAGCAACCGTTGCAATTCCACTTTCTTTTAGCTGTTCTGCCATGGAACGGTCAAGGAGCCAACCATTTGTAATGATATTAACGGAAACTCCTTTTTGAGACAGTCTTTGTACTAGCAAGGGAATATCTTTTCTTGTAAGAGGTTCTCCTCCAGAAAGAGTGATCCATTTCAGCCCCATTTCGGCAATTTGATCACAAAGATTTATAGCTTCTGCAGTCGTAAGCTCATCAGGTAAAGGCTCCGCACAAGAAGATCCGCAATGACCGCAGCGCATATTACAGCCCATCGTCACTTCCCATACACAGGTAATTGGCTGATATTTCATATAACTCCCCCTTACTTCTAATACGGATATCCATATGGCCTGGTATCTTTTGATGACTCAAAGCAAGCGTAACCATATTTCAAATTTGCATCCTGTACTCCACAGGGATAGCCGTATTTTAAGCTTGCATCCTGCACTCCACAGGGATAACCGTATTTTAAGCTTGCATCCTGTACTCCACAAGGATAACCGTATTTTAAGCTTGCATCCTGTACTCCGCAGGGATAGCCGTATTTTACCACACTGTCTTCCGTCAATACGAAACCATAAGGTATGGCTGCATTTGTTTCATTTTCACTATAGGAAACAAAATCCTCTGTATCGCTTGGAACAATCCTTACATTGGCAGTAAAATTTTCTGCTACCTTAGTTAAATCCGACCAACAGTTCATAGTAAAATTAATATCCACATTAATTTTCTCTGAACCAACTACTCCAAAGTAAAATCTTTGCAACAATGTGGTATCTCTCCCGCCCACAGGAATATTTTCTGTTGCCATAAGAATTACTTCCTTAGGAAGTGAGGAAAGACACCAGCCATAATTGGAAGAACCTAAATGTGACAAAAGTTCTACCTTAAATACTTTTCCTTCTAACGCTACATACTCTCTGTTCATTTTCTTCTCCTCTCCTTAAACTATACTTTATATTTTTGATGATATACACCCTACACTCATACTTTATCACAATTATTTTAAATATCCAGTATTTGGCTTCTAATTTGATAGTTTTGGCTCTTTTTTACATCATTTATACTTTATAAAATATTATTTTAAGAATGTTTTTTAAGTTGAAATTTTATTGACTATATTTTATAATATTTTAAAATATAATTTTCAAAGGAGTTTATATACAAATGAAGATATCGATTATTGATGACATACAAACAGATATACAACTTATTTCCAAATACATACATACTTTTTTGGGCGAGCATTGCATCAATATGCCCATTACCGTTGATACATTTGAAAATGGAGAAAAATTTTTAAAGATTTTTAAACGAGACTTTTATGATGTGATTTTCCTTGATTATTATATGGACAGTTTGTCCGGTCTGGATACAGCCTTTGCAATCCGGCAGTCGGACTGCAACGTCAAAATTATTTTTACTACTGCAAGCCGTGACTATGCCATTGACAGCTACAAAGTAAAAGCCTCCGGCTATCTGGTAAAACCAATATCCTACGAAGAATTTTCTGAAATCATGTCACTAATTAACTTTCAAAAAATAAAAGACCAAAATTTTATTCAAATAACCAACGGATATAACACTGTCAAAATCCCTTTGCACGATATCGTATACTGTGATATTTCAGGGCACTACGTTCAAATACACACCCTGAATTTGGGAATTCAACGTTCTCGAATGACGTTTGACAACCTAAAAACTATGTTAAGAGATTATGCTGAATTTCTCCTTTGCTACCGAGGCTGTATGATTAATATGAATCACATTGACCATGTGGAAAACCTAATTTTCTTTTTAGACAACGGGGAGCAAATTCCCTTATGCCAAAAACAGCATAATGAAATTTTAAAAATCTACTCGGAATTTCTTTTTGACAAAGTGAGGAATCAAATATGAGTATATTTCGTTTATGTGAAATTGGCATCTATGAAATGGTAGACTTAACCCCTAACCTTATTTTAGCACTTGTACCATTTAAGGATTCCTTGCGCTTTTCCCCAAAAAAGGTATCTATGTATCTTTTTCTTCTGTATACTCTGCTTACATTTAGTAGAATTCTTGCTTTAAACAGCACTTTTGCCGCTGCATCTCTTTCTGTTTTATGGGTAGCATTTTATTTTATTTTTTATATAATTGTGGTAAAATCCCAACCTGCCAAAATGCTTTTTGTACTTTTAACTATCCTAAATTACTGCAGTTTTATTGTGATTATTTTTAGCCACATTGCCTATCACAAATTCTCCGCAATCATCAACCGCCCCTATTCTCTGTCCTCTTCCGTTTTACTGGCTTTTACATATTTAATCACCTATCCGATTATCTATAAAATGCTGAAAAAAATACAGGTACTGATTTCTTTTTCCGAGAATAACAGATACTGGCGGTTTCTTTGGATGGTTCCTGCCACCTTTTGTCTTTCTTACTACTATAACTTATATGCCAATGGGGGTATTATTTCCTTCTCCGAAGACCTGAACAATGTGTTGTTTGCAGTATTTTTTAATCTCGGGGCACTTTTTGTCACTTATCTTATCATGCACCTTTTAGATGAGAGCAATACAAACCTAGAATTAAAATCTGAAAATTACCAGCTTACCATGCAGTTTATACAATACGAAAATTTAAAGGATCGTATAGAAGAAGCCCGGCGAGCAAAACACGATTTACGCCAAAGTCTTACAGTCATACAGGCTTGTGTACAAAACGATGATAAAGAACACTTATTAAGATATCTAGAAAAGTATCTTAATTCCCTTCCTCCAGATTCACCGATGATATATTGTGAAAATTATGCCCTGAATGCATTGATTGTATATTATTCTGATCTAGCGAAGCAAAATGATATTTCTTTTAAAACAGATATCCAATATCCTTCCCATACGCGCATTTCTGACACAGATGCTGTAGTTTTGTTGGGAAATTTGTTGGAAAATGCTATAGAAGCATGCCTTCGACAGACTTCCGGAAGAACCTATATTTCCTTCCACATTCAGCAGCTTCAGAACATGCTTGTGATTACACTGGATAATTCTTATTCCGGTATCATATCCCAAAAAGGCGAGGATTTTATTTCTTCTAAAACAAAGCAGAGAGGCACAGGGACTTCCTCCGTCAGAAAAATTGTAACCAAGTATCAGGGAATATTAAAATTGTGTTATGAAGAAAATCAATTTCATGCTTCTGTGATGCTTCCTATTTAATAACTATAACAATAAAAGAAAGGATAATTTTATATGAAACAAACACTTACCAAAGGAGATATTATTATTTTTAAAGCTGAAGACGACTGGTTTAGCAAAGTAATTGCTTGGTTTACCCAGTCAGATGTCAGTCATGCCGCAATGGCATATTCTGAAGATTCTATTGTAGAAGTTGGCGCTTATGGCATTGGAGTCCATAAAGTTGATATATCTGAAGGCAATGATGTTTATGTAATGAGACTCTCTACCCCTCTGGATCCTGCCCCCTTAATTGATTCTGCTAACCATTATTTAGATGCCAAGGTGAGATATGATTTTCCGGCACTTATCATTCTTGCCGGTCTGTTAATTTACCGCCGCATTGTTCCCACAACTAAGCTTTTAAATATTACATACCGCATTTTATCTGCAGCAGGGTTAATGTTGGATGAAATGATACAACACGTTATGTTACACCACTCAGACCGGGCAATGGTATGTTCACAGCTTGTATATCAGATATTCTACGACTGTGGGGGAGATTACCGGATTCAGATTGCAGATGGCTGTCTTCAGAGTGACCCGGTCACCAGAAAGGTTTCTGAATCCATATGTTTATATGACTTACTGTCTGATTCTTTTGCAAAGCAAATATCTACTACCGAGAAAAGTTTGCCACCCGTCACAACACATTTTCTTACACAAAGGGAAATGGAAGAACTTGCCCAAGAGTTATATACTGCTCTTTGTGAAACAGAACAGCAGAGTTTAGAGAACTTGGATTATCTGATAAAAACAGAAAGTCCTGATATGACCTCCACTCTTTCCTCTGCTAAACACTTTCTTTCAAAATTGGAGGAGTTTTTAAAACTTATAAAGTGCGACATGCCTTTAGATGCCATGTTTGTGACTCCGGGAGATTTAGTTTATCATGCCACAAATCTATCCCGAATTGGGACTTTATCTTTAAAAAGAATACCTTCATCAAATCAGGGCGTCCATTGATCCAATAAAACGCCCTGACTCTCTGTCAAAAAATACTTATGTAAATTATATTTATCTCTTTAACTCTGGATGAAAATCAATCATCCGTACTAAATCTGCACTCCATACAGCCCTATCCCAGCCCTTGTATTCCATAATTCCTGGTTTTAACTGACTACCACGAGGCCCCACAAACATTTTATCGTTTTTGATTTCCAATCTCCACAATTCTCCGTTGGGTGTATCATACTCAAGATATGCCTCCGTATGCATCTTTGCCTTTTCCCCATTTTCATAATGGTAAAATAAACCATCGCAATAAGTGGCTGTCCAGCGCTGTCCATTATTAAGATAGTCTATGCAATAGGACATGGTCTTCATCTGTGAACCCTCCGGGTGTGGTGTAAAAACAAAATACTGTTGATTCATTGTAAACTTCCCCTTTCATATAGCTAAAACAATTTTGTTCATAATATAATATCAATTCTTACCGGTATTCATTGAAATATATTATATAATTATTTTACTATATTTCATCACAAAAAAGACATCCTTTTCACGCCAAACCTTGCTAATTGCAGGCCAAACTAAAAATCTCTTCCGAAATATACAAACTCTATGCTTGTCTGAAGTCTATTATAATTTACAATTTATATCCTGGTAAGCAACATCTCCATTTCTCCATTTACCTCAAACACTCCGGTATCGGCTTCTATAAAAATACTGTCTCCCTTTTTTACTTCCAGCACTTCTCCGCCTGCATGTATTGTTCCTGCTCCATTTATAATAAGCAGACTTGCAAAAGAAGAAGCATCTATATCTCCCGACATTTTTCTTTTTGATTTTTCATCTAAAACATACTTATCTACGGTAAAATAAGCACAGCTTACCAAATGAGAACCAAAGTCATAATTGCTTTTTGGCGGAATACACTTTGTAACTGCTTTTGCCTTATCAATGTGTAATTCCCTTTCTTTTCCATCATCCCCTACTCTTCCATAATCATAAACGCGATAGGTTACATTAGAACTCTGCTGAATTTCAGCAATCAGGTTCCCGCTGCCAATGGCATGTATGGTTCCCGGCTCAATGAAAAATACATCGCCTTTTTTTACCTCTACTTTATTTAATACTTCCAATAAAGTCTTATTCTGTATCCTCCGGGCAAATTCTTCATTGGAGATTCTTTCTTTAAATCCATAGTAAATAAAAGCTCCTGGCTGACAATCCATAATATACCACACTTCTGTCTTTCCATATTGTCCCTCATGTTTTAAAGCATATTCGTCTGAGGGATGTACCTGTATTGATAAATCCCTCTTAGCATCTATAAATTTAATGAGCAGTGGAAACTGTTCCATACATTGGCATTTAGTACCTAAAATGGAATTTCCTTTTATTTTTATGTATTCTGATAATGTTTTTCCGGCAAATTCACCTTCTGCAATGATGCATAGTCCATCCGGATGACAGGACAATTCCCATGTTTCAGCTAACTTGTCCCATGCAAATTGTTTTTTATATTCCGTTATCAGCCTAGTACCTCCCCAAAGATAATCTTTACCGGCTGGCGCTAATTTTAACATTGACATTTTATTCTCTCCCTTTAATGCACGTTAGAATAGTTATCCTAAACTTTAAACACTGCAATTTTTATTATAGCGCGTATGGTTGTCAACTTCTAATTTCTCTTAACTTCGCGCCTTATTTATCTCCTTTTACCTTTTTCAAAATCCCCCTTACTATCTGTAAAAGCATCTTACACTCCTTAGTTCTAATATAGGCACACACCACACCTGCAACAGTCACAATCCCTACTATAATAGCTTTTAAAATAAATTTTCCCCAAGTATCAATTTCAAAAAACTGGCCTGTCCAGAATATAACAATACTTAACACTACAACCAGCAAAAGGTTTTTAACAATCGAAAAGTAAAATCCTCTTACATTTTCCTCAAAATAATTCTTAAATAAAAGCTTTGGTTCATACCAAAAATATGTACTAAGCCTAGCTATGGCTGAAGCAAACAGAATTCCACTCAAACCAAACAAATTTCCCAAAACAATAGATAGTACAAGATTAACTACTGCTGCTATCAGCATAATATACTTTGTCTGCATATACAATCCGGTTGCTTCCCTATATGACCAAATAGGTCTGACTACATTGCCTAAATAAAAATTACACATAATGGCTATCAATACTTCATTGCTAAGAACAAATTTTTCTCCCAGCCACACGAATATGAAATCATTCATAAGACTATACATAATAACCACTGTGCTGGAAGCTGTGATTAAACTTATTGTCTGCATAATTTTAAATACTTCGAACCTTTTTTCTGGCTTTTCTGTAACAATTACATTACCAATACTGGCTGTAACCGAACTGAAAAGTGTATTAATAAAATTATTTACTGCACTGATAATCATATTATAATTGGAATAAATACCCACCCAAACAGTTCCTACAATAATAGAAATTAATGTATTATCTGTTCCGTTTAATAACACCCCTGAAACCTTATACAAAAAGATGGATTTCATATTTTCAAAAATAGACTTTTTACTTTCCACATCCAGTTCTTCATGGCCAGCTCTAATTTCAGGATAGAGCTGATCTGCTTTATGCGAAGCAATTAAATTATTTGCCAGCGTTGCTGCTATATTAATAAATAAATACGCAAAATAATTGTGAAACATCAGCAATACAACAATCTGAACTACTGTCTTAACTACATTTACAATAGCCTGATACTGGGATATCAGATAATTCTTCTGTGAAGCATTTATAATTGATGTTTTATACACAAATAAGTAAGAAATAACTGTATTGGCAAGGAAAAATAAATAATAAATTTTTAAATAAGGTATTCCCTGGTCCAGATTTACAAGGTATTTTAAAAACGGAACCAGCATAACTCCCACTACCGCTACCACCACGGCTATGAAATTATAAATTTTTTTATAAAAGTGAATTAATGCAGCTATTCTTTTTTCATCATGTTCTGCCACTGGTTTATAAAAACTGTACACCATAGCAGTTCCAAACCCTAAATCTGCCATAGAAAGCATCATCAAAACATCTGAAAACAGACCATTAATTCCTAAATAGTCTTCTCCCAATACTTTAATGAATACTGTTCTTCCTATAAAACTTAAAAACAACGTTAGGATTTGATTCCCATAACCAAATATAATATTTCTTATAGAATTAAGTTTTCTTGATTCTGACTTCATAATATTTCTCCATAATCTTGATGGCATCTAATTTATATTTTGTATTTAGCTGTTCCTATATTAATTCTTCCCTATACACCATTGTGTGAATTTTTCAAATGAAACTACTTTCCTTACCAATGGAAGTCAAGCAAAATATGACTTTTTAGCAATTGGCTGCCATTTTTCAAAAGAAATTGTATCATAACTATGGCTCACCCATTCTAATACTTTCTCGTTACGATATTCTCCCAATGCCCTTTTCCCATCTCTCAATGTTTTTAACTCTCTAAATTTTAAATTCTGAGGATACTGAGAAATTAGATATGTACCATATGTTTCAAATTCACTAAATCCAGATTTTAATAAATCTTCTATGTTATCAATGGAATATAATATCTTTTCGTAAAACTTTTCTCCTGGAATTTCATTATTTTCCTCTATTTTTTGTATCAGTTCAATCATAATATATTTGTCGACCATCATATGTTCTGTAACAAATGAACCCTGAATTTGTTTTTCAATTCCTAACAATTTATTCATAGTTTCAAAATATGGCTTATGGTATTCTGTTTTTATATTAAACAATGGAATATTATCTTTTTCATCAATCCACTTAACATTAACATCTGCAATATTATCTTTAACTTCACTACTGCAAATAATATAAATATCTTGCGGCTGTAAATTTCTTTTTACATATACGATATTTTCCATCAAAATTTCCACATGCTGTACTGCAACAGGTATTATTACATCAAATTTCTCATTCATCCTCAACCATTTCTCTCCCATACTTTACATCAAATTAAATTTTTTTAATTCCGATGTCATATATTGCATCTTTAAGTTCGTTCATCATACCAATATCCAATCCTTAACTTCCCATGTGGCCCTTGTGGGAGTCTGCATTCTAGGTCTGATTACAATTTTTTCTTCATTAGAGTTTAACCATGCCCCCCAATAACTAAAGGTGGAATTTGCAATAATATTATGCTTACACTTACTCATCAACTGCATATCTCTATATGAGTTTGTTCCTTTATTATGTGTTACATATACTACATTCTTTTTATCTCCGAACATAATCTTGGCTTCTTTTTCGTCATCTGAAAATACATAATACACTATATCACGCAATTTTTCTTCCACAATTTCCATTGCTTTGTTATAGTATTCTTTCCCACAAATATCTAAACCGATATCCACATAGTCTCCCCTGCGCAAATGAACACTTACAGAATTTGTTTTTTGTATTTCATTTAAATATTCTTTATTTTTTTCGTCTAAAATTGGAGGAAATACAAAATCATCAATCAAAGTATCCCGAATAGATGAATAATCATAATTATGGAATGTACCACATATCTTATAATTATGTTTATTAACCGGAAGATTAAAAAGTGTTTCATCGATCGGATACCCCGACATATATTTCTGACAATATGTCTTATGACACAAAAATTTCACTTTATCTATACAACTGCCCCAATACTTTATATCAATGCCTTTCCCATAAATATTTTCCAATTCAAAGCCATTATGCACCTGTGTCTTTTTATATATAGATATATTTCCGTATATCTTTGTGTTTGGATATTTACTCTCCAATAATTTAAGCATTGCATACTGTGACATTTGATTTCCTAAGCCACCGCCAAATTCCATTACGATCATTTGTTTCCCTCCTAGTTCTATCACACTATTTTTCGAAAATTTCTGTAACCATAAGTTCAAAATATTTTTCTGCTTCTTCATTCATAGCTACAATTCTTTTTCTATACTCTCGATTTAAATTATCTATGTTTTCCATAAAATCCTTCAGCACTTCCAGACTTTCTTTTACCTCTGAATTATAATCCACAGAATATTTTTCAAAGCCTAACATTCGAAAGCATTCTTTTCCTTTCACTTCATATGAGATATTTAGTGCCGGTATTCCTGCTAACATGGTAAGTATACACATATGTAAGCGAGTACCTATCACAAACTCATATTTATGCAATTTCTTTCTTAGTTCATACAATGTGTAGTAACCTTTATCAACCTTTACCTGATCCTGATATTTTTTCGCCAAATGGCTTACAATCTCTTCTGCCATCTTAGAATCATCCACATATCCTTCCAGTCCCTGGCAAGTGGAAATAAACTCAACATGCTTTCCACTTTCAATACATTGCTCCACAAACGCTTTCACCAAAGCAATATACTTTTCCTTACTTCTATCATCATATTTCCATTCTCTAACAGATACTGCTACTGTTCCTTTCTTATTCCCCTGATTGCATGCCTGATTGTCTAATAAAAAAGCTGCATCATTTGTTTTTATACAATTCTTAAATCCTTTCACATGCTTATAAGATATTTCGTCTCTTGCCATAAATAATTCAAACTGGTTCATATACTCCTTTAATATCTTTGCATCTTCTTCATTCAAAGGTCCTACCGATTGGGAATACATCACTAACTTAACTCCATGAAACTTCTTCATTAATTTCATGCAATACAGCTTGTCCTCTATCCCGTAATAAGAGTTAATATATCCTCCCGGTGCCCCTATAACAAAATCTGCTGTCTGATATGCTTTATTATGCTTAACCCTGTATTTCATCACATATTTCTTCAACCAAGGAAAAACTCTAAATATCCGTAAGTACATTGGCTTAAACTCATAATCCGCTTTTTCCCAGGACACCTCTGGATAAAGCTCTTTTACTGTATTAAATTTTGTAGTAGAAATCAATACCTCATAGCCTCGATTTATAAGTTTATCTCTCAAACCCAAAACCAATGCAGCATCACCATTATTGGTAGGCACTGCATTCATAATTATAACCCTTTTCATATCTTATTTGCCTTTCCTATGTCTATAATTCTTCAAAAAGCTCCTCCCACTGTTTTACAATGTTTTGTATCGATATCTGACTTGCTTTTTTTATTCCATTGGCAGACATCCTCTGCTGCATTTCCTTATTCTCAGCTAGATTTAACATTTCCTCTGCATATTTTTTGGTATCAAATGCATCCACTAAAATACCTTCTACACCATTAGTAACTAAAGGCAGCATTGCTGTAATGTCATATGCAATAACCGGAAGTCCAAATTCCAATGCCTCTGTAATTACCATTGGAAATCCCTCCCATCGGGATGTAAGTAAAAAAATGGAGGATTCTAACATATATTTCTTCACTTCATTAGTAAAACCGGTAAGTATAACTCTTTTTTCCAATCCCGCCTTTTGTACTTTTTTCTCCAAAATATTTTTGTATTTTCCGTCACCCAAAATAACCAAATTCCAGTCTTTATTTTTTTTACTGAATATTTCAAAAGATTCTATCAGTAAATCGAATCCTTTCGCATATACCATTCTTCCACTTGCAATAAACTGTTTTTTACTAAAATCTGTTTTCTGCTCACTTTCAAAGCTTCGGGGGTTATAAATAACTTTACAGTCCACATGGAAACTTTCTTTATACCTTTTAGCAATATACTCATTCAAAACAACACATCGGTCTATTTGAGGCAGCATCTCTTGAAACAAATAATCCTGATTCCAATGATAAACTCCCGGAGTTTCAAAATATGCTTCATAGGAATTATGCATCCAGGCTATTGTTTTCACCTTACATTCTTTCGAGATATGATACAATAACTGGGTATTTAGCCCTGCTACACCAACCACAATATCTGGTTTTTCTTCCTCAACATGGGAAATAATTTCCTGAAAATATTCATCTCTGTTATAAGCCCAGAATAGTAAACTCTTAAAACACGGTTTCTTGAATATATTAAGAACTGCACTTAATCTTCGAATCATTATTTTTAAAATGCCGCGAGTTCCAAATTCTCTAACGTAAGGATTACAGATGATTTTAATTCTTTCATCTATTGCATACACATTTTTTTCTGTTTCGCGATCCCCTGTGATTACCACAATGTCTGCATTTTGGCACAACGCATTCATAATTTCTATGCATACCCTTTGCTCTCCTCCATAAGTGAATATTGAATGTGCTATAAATAAAATTTTCTTTCTCATGACTTATCTCCCAGTTTAATGACTGATTTTATTTCGCATTTTTCTTATAAACACTTTTCTTGTTCCCGCGTCTTTTACTGTATACCACATATACTTTACTATATGCTTTTTAGAACCAGCCTTTTTAGCCCGGTTGATTCCATCAATATACAAATATATTTTTCTCTGTGCCTCTTCTTCTTTTGTCAGCTTATCATATAATCCCTTATGCTTACCCAGAATATATGCAACAGCTTCTTCCCAGCCTTCTATCTTATTAGATAATCTGTTTTTATCACCTTCAAATATCCTATAGAGCACCAAGTTTTCTCTAACTAATTTTGCTCTGGTAATCTGCAAAAGTCTGATACACATCTCATATTCCTGCCAAAATTTTAATTCTTCATCAAATCCATGAATTTTTTCCAAAAGCTCTTTTTTTACCAAAATAACAGAGGTGTTACATATGATATGTATCAATACTTCTTTTGCCAAATCACCATCTTTATACTTATCATTTCGAATTTCCTGAGGTATTCTTGATGCCTTATCTAAATTTATTTCTGATATGGTGCCGCAATATACAAAGCCAGTCTCAGGTGCTTCTTTCATTGCATTCATTTGCTTTTCAATCTTCTGACTCAGCCATTCATCATCATCATCTAAAAATGCAATATAATCCCCTTTTGCATTTTTTATGCCTAAATTTCTGGCATAATTCCCGCCTCTCGATGCTTCCTTAGGAATATAAATATATTTAATTTTATTCTCCTCAATATATTTTTTAATATATTCTTTTGTATTATCATCGGATGCATCATCCACCACAATACATTCTATATTTTTATAAGTTTGATTTAAAACACTTTCGATGGCAAGAACCAGCAACTCCTTCCGGTTATGTGTAGTAATCACTGCACTCACCAAATCTTCCTTCTTAATCACCTTTTAAAAACCTCGTTTAATTCTTTTTACTTTAAAACTCATATACGCCATAAAATAACATATCCAGGATTTACTTCTTATAAACCGAATCGGCAGTGTCATGGACTTATCATACAATTCCCTTGATAATTGCTTCAAGTTACTGTCAAATTCCAGCATACCTTTTTTGGCATCTTTTCCAAATTTGATCTTAAGGTAAATTCCATACTGACTTTGTATTCTGCTGACTATAAATCTTATCATATAATCGCGCTTCTCATCTGAAATACCACTTCCCAAATTACTATAAAAATTTATCATATTTTTTAATATTGTATAATGCATGTCCAAATTTTTTACAGCATTGCTCATGTTCACACTTTGCGTAGGACTTCCAATTCGATAAACGTATACCGGTTCTTTATAAAAAACTATAGTATCAATGTATGGAATCGGATATAAGTCATACTCTGAATCTTCATAATAACATTTCTCCTGCATTTTAATGTTATTCTCTTTTAGTATACTTGTTTTAAAAGTAATTCCATGAAGTTCCAAGGTATTCAAATCTTTCGCAACAACATCAAATTTCTTAACCGTATCATAATCATGTATTGGCATTTCCACTAAACTTTCCGTTTTTCTGCCAATATGATATTTAATATAAGGATTCATCACTAAGTCTGCGTCCGTGTGTTTTAATTTCTCCACAAGGCCTGCAAAATTTTCAGTAACAACCCAGTCATCACCGTCTACCACCTTAAAATATTTTCCGCTAGCTTCTTCTATGCCTCTGTTAATTACAGAACCATGTCCTCCATTTTCTTTTGTAATCAGCCTTACCGTATCAGGAAATTTCTTTGCATACTTTTCCGCTGTCAATGATGTATTATCCTTACTCCCATCATTAATAATTAACATCTCCACATCCTTTAGTATTCTATCGTCTAAAAAAAACGGCAAACACTCATCCATATATTTTTCTGTATTATATGAGGGTATAACCACTGTCAATATTTTTTCCATTTCTTACCTCCATTGATATGGTATTAAATCTGCTTGTCCCAAAACATAAACAATAAGTGTAAACCATCCTGCTGCGTACAAGTATAATCCAAATTTTACAAGCATTCTGCCATTGCTCTTGAAAAACGATGGAAAATAACCAAATAATACTATCATTGGGACTTCATAGTAAAGAGAGATTCTTTTTAAAAATGTTGTATGATACCCGGTAACTCCCATGATCAGACTAACAAATAATGCATATACAAACAACATCATACGCTCATCTTTATTTTTATAATATTTATAAAATAAAATTCCAACACCCAATAACAAGATTTTCAGGAATATATCTCTATTGCCTCCGCCATTTCCGGTAATTAAATAGCGATATTTGTTAAGTGCAGGAATGGCAGACATGACCGCACTTAAAATCGGGGTCCACAATGCTACTCCTATACATAATGCTATGGATATAGCGCCTATTTTGAATTTTCCCACCATTTTATTCTTCTTATGATCCCACAAAAAGTAGAAGGGGAGTATAATAAATGCAGAACGATGTATGGTCATTGCCACTAAAACCACACATAAATACTTCCAAAATTTATTTTCGTATATAAATTTTATTCCCCAAAATACAATGGCCACAGCTATATACTGCCGTACAATATTCAATGAAGAAGAAAAGAATATATGAAGATAGACCATATAAGCTACAGATATAGAAATATCCTTATACTGACTTTTCAAGGTATAAAAAACTAGCAGCGTTGGAATAAATGCTAAAAGCCCCCACGCTATCACCATACTTTGCGGCAGGGTAACTGCCTTTACTATAATCCGAAATCCAAATTCAAACATTTTATTGGCCTGCAAAGATTCTAAAAAAGTATGGTTCATTTCCCATTCAATCAAACCTTTGTAAGCAGTATAGTCTGTCCCCACATCTACTCGAAAGGCCGCTAACAATACGGGAAGAAGCAATGCAAAAAATAAAAATACCACTCTTATATTTCCTTTTTGATTTTCATACAATGCCATGCATAAACTTGAAATACCAAAGATTAGAATATAAAACAATAAACTTTCTATATTTGTCATTCCATACCCAGCCTTTCATGTCCTCTTTCGTGCAAGTATTTTCATCTTACGATTTCTGCACGCTTAAATAGATACGATTCATTTTCTGCCTGATTTCTTCTACAGAAAATTTCTTTATAATTTCCAAATTATATTCTGCCATTTTTTGTGCCTGTACAGGATTTTCTATCATTTGTTCTATTCTTTTTGTAAACATTTCTACATCCCTTGGAGAAACTAAATAGCCTCCTTTTCCATTCTCTATTAAATCGGTATCTCCTCTAATGCTGGAACATACGATAGGAAGCCCACTGGCCATGGCTTCCATTAATGCCACCGGAAGCCCTTCCTGTAAAGATGGAAATACAAAAATATCTGTTACTGCACAAATTTCTCTGATATCTCTTCTAAAGCCGGTAAGTACCACTTTGTTTTCCAGCCCAAACTTTTTAATCATTTCCTGATACTCTGCCTTCAATGGACCTTCACCGACAATCAGATATTTGATATTTCTGTTCTTTAGTTTTGATACCGCCTCTATGATCACTTTATGATTTTTTCTTGGCGACAATTCTCCCACAGAAAGAAGTACTGTATCTTCCTGATCAATTCTAAATTCTTTACAAATTCTATCTTTCTCTTTTTGCATTGTACTGCCTGGAAAAAATTTTTCTGTATCCACACCAATTCCTGGAATATATTCCACATTTTTTGCCTGAAACCCTTTGGCTCTCTTATAATCTTCATGATTTATAGTAACCAGTACATCTGTATATTTTGACAGCCATCTTTCAATCGGATAATAGATCAGCCAGTTTACCAGAGGCGCACCCTTGAAAAAGTGAAAACCATGAGCTGTATAAATCACTTTTGTTCCTGATTTTCGAAACTTTCTGCCGGCCATTCTTGCCAATACTCCTCCAACCGGAGTATGGCAGTGAATCAAATCAAATTTTTCTTTTTCTATCAAAGCCTTTAGCTGTCTATAGGAGGTTAAATTCGTCCTTTTAAGTGGATTTCGTGCAATAGAAAGATGAACTACATTACATTCTAACTGTTCTAGTTCTTTTTCTCTTCCCTTGGTATTACATGCAATAAACACCTCATACCCCAGATTTTTAAGCAGCTTAATATCATTTTTTTCAAAAGAACAAATAAAACCACCTATGGTGGCAACGATCAATGCCTTTTTCATTTCTTTTCTCCATCCTTATATTTAACCGCTTTCACAGGCACTCCTACATAGGTTCCGGGAATTTCAATATCCTTGACTACCACTGCTCCGGCACCAAGGATAACCTTATTTCCAATGGTTTTCCCCTGTATGATTTTAGTGCCCGTTCCAATTTCTGTACACTCGCCAATTTTTACACAACCAGATATATTCACACTAGGATATACCGTAACAAAAGAATTCAGTATCACATCATGTCCTACGGTACAATCCAAATTCACGATTGTAAAATCACCGACAGAAATATTCACTGTAAGAATACTTCCGGCACAGATAACGTTTCCCCTTCCAAGTTCAATGTAATTTGACATCTGTACGTTAGGATCAATAAGGTTGGGAAACTCAATATTATTTTTATTGGAAATTTTTTCAATTACTTTTTTTCTGGTTTGTGCGGAACCAATAGCACAGACAACTGATATCTCCTCTTCCATTTCCAGCAAATAATCTATACCGCCTAATACAGGATATCCATTGATCTTAGTGCCGGCTTCTATACCATCATCAATATAACCTTTTAGCTGCCAAATAATTTCCTTTGCATTAATTCTTTCTATTAACCACTGAACTTCTCTTCCAAAGCCTCCTGCACCAATAATCACAATTTGTTTCATTTATGTATGCTCCCCTCGTTTCCCTTAAATTCCTCCATTGTTGCTGATGTAGCACTGCTGATTCCATCCCGTTTTACCACGCTGCCAATTGTTAAAAATATAATTTTCAGATCATTCCAAAATGTAACATGATCCACATATTCCACATCATAAGCAAACTTATCTTCCCAGCTGATTGCATTGCGTCCATTTACCTGCGCCAATCCTGTCAGCCCCGGTCTTACATCATGACGATGTCTTTGTTCTTCATTATAACGTTCCAGATAAGCAACTAACAATGGTCTGGGACCTACAATACTCATATCCCCTTTCAGAATATTAAACAATTCCGGAAGTTCATCTAAACTAGTAGCCCTAAGCTTCTTTCCGAAAGCTGTAAGCCTTATTTCATCAGGAAGTAACTTTCCATTCTCATCTTTTTCATCTGTCATGGAACGAAACTTATACATAGAAAATATTTTTTCGTTCTTTCCAGGTCTTTTTTGACAAAAAATAACCGGACTGCCCAACTTAATTCTAACCAACAATGCGGTAATCAATATGATAGGGCTGAGAATCACAATAGCAAACAATGATATTAAAAAATCCAACATACGTTTTACATATTTCTCATAAAATCCTGCTCTATGTTTTTGCATTCTATTTTACTTCCAATCTATTTTATTAAAAACAACTTTTCATCATTTCCATTACTATGTCCTGCTGCTCTGGAGTCATTTTTATATCACTTGGCAGACATAAACCTCTTGCAAATATAGCTTCATCTACACAATCACCATTTGTAATAAAATCATCCTCTTTAAATATTGGCTGCATATGCATTGGTTTCCAGATTGGTCTTGATTCTACATTATATTCTGCTAATTTCTCACGAATCATATCCGGTGTTGTCTTACACCCTTCTTCAATCAAGAAACAGCTTAACCAAAAGTTCGGTTCGGAATTTTCCATGTATGGGTTCATCACAACAGGTAAATCCGCCAATCCTTCTTTATACCTTTCATAGATAGCTTTCTTTAAGCTAATATGCTCATCCAAATGTAAAAGCTGACCTCTGCCTATACCTGCTGTAATATTGCTTAATCTATAATTATAGCCAATCTCCTTATGTTCATACCACGGAAAATCTTCTCTTGACTGGGTTGCCCAAAATCTTGCCTTTTTTATGGCTTCCTCATCATCTGAAAGCAACATACCTCCACCGGAAGTAGTAATGATCTTATTGCCATTAAAGCTTAAAATATTATACTTTCCATAGGTACCTGTTTGTTTATCATTAATCTTAGCGCCTAAAGATTCTGCTGCATCTTCAATCAGGGTTACTCCGTTTTTATCACAAATGTGCTTAATTTCATCAAGCTTTGCCGGTGTTCCATAAAGATTTACTACTATTACAGCTTTTGGCTTTGGTAATTCTTTTCCGTTGTATTTTTCAAAAGCTGCATTTAAAGCTTTTGGGTTCATATTCCAGGTTTCTTTTTCGCTATCAATAAATACAGGTATTCCACCTTCATAAAGTACCGGATTTACTGTTGCTGCAAATGTAAGGTCTGAACAGAATACAATATCACCTCTTTCTACTCCTGCAAGCTTAACTGCCAGATGTATCGCAGAAGTTCCGGATACTAAAGCCGCTGCATCCTTGCACCCCACATATTTTGCTGTCTCTTTTTCAAATTCATTTACATTTTTACCTAAAGGTGCAACCCAGTTGGTATCAAAGGCTTCTTTAATATACATCTGTTCTTCCCCATGCATGGTAGGAGATGCAAGGTATACTCTGTTCTCAAATTTCTCCATTTTTAGATTCCTCCTTGTTTTCTTATAAACAGCAACAGCCAAATGCCTCTTTTTGCATCTGGCTATGATTCACTTTTATCTCATGTCTTTATTTAGTACCACACCAAATATTTTACATCCATTTCGTTCTATCTCTTCTTTTACTCTTTGTATTTTCTTTGCTTCTACCACTCCTGGCTCTAAAACCAGCAAAATACCATCACAAAACTTTCCAATGATCATCCCATCTGCCACTTCCCCAAGTGAAGAGCTGTCTACAATAATATATTCATATTCTTGTCTTAGCTCTTTTAGAAGTTTTTCCATGAAGATTTCGTTAATAATAATTCCCTTTTTCTTACCTGCATGAATGGCATGTAAATTTTTTTGATTGGTTTCGCAAATAATTTCACTAAGTTCTGCTTCCTCCTGCATATACTCAGACAAGCCTATATTGTCCGAACTTCCTGCCCGTAAATCCGCATTTACATAAATCGTCTTGCTTCCCCTGCCTGCCAGTACTCTTGCCAACTGAAGACTGATAAAACTTTTTCCCTCTTTTCCTGCTACGGAAGAAATCAAAACAGCATGTGCTTCCGGATAGGAATTGCTTATATTAACGCTAAGTCTGCGAATGGCTTCTTCCACCTTATAATCTGTAATTGTTTCTACATTGGTTTTACTGCGCTCCATTCCTTTCCCTCCTAACTGTTTCCATACTGCATGTAACGCATTTTTCTGCGGTGTTTTCCTTTGCGGACTTCTTTTTTCTGACCTTCCATAGCAGGTACAGTTCCTAACACGGGAATTTCAAGTATCAGTGCCACATCCTGCTCTGTTTTAAGTGTGGTATCTATTAAAAACAGCACTACATACACCGCTGCCACAACAAACACTCCCAGTATGGCACCAATAACGGGCAATTTCAGACCGATTCCCTGGCTTGGCATTACAAGCGCAGCAAAACTCTCCTGTTTTTCTGTTAATGATTCTTTTAATGTATTGATCGTATCTAAATTAGCCACCTGTGTTTCTTTCAATGTTAAATCCACAGATGCACTTTCAGCCTCATTTAATAAAGTAATATTATATGCTCCGATTTTCTTTTCGAAATCTGCCTTACTTTTATTCATACATTCAATGACTAAATCATAGATTCTTCTAGCGGAATCCATATCCGTGTGTACCACTGTTACCGTTAATGTAGCATCTCCATCATTGGTAATGGTGATCAATTCGTTTAAATACCTTTCCTTGATAGGATTTTCTAATTGTTCATTAATATATTTTGCCAACTCTCCGGTAGTAGCTAAAGACTGGTAAGCCTTTATGATACTATAGGTAATATCCGCATTCTGATAAGTCAGCTCCGGCATAATCTGATAATCAGAATCCACGTAAAACTGGCCGGCAACACTTTTCTTATCATATGGGTTAATCTTCATCAGGATCGAATCGTTATTGTATGCAATTTGTTCTTCGATGGATTCCTGCAAATTTTCAATTTCCATTTCCAGCTGTGCATAATCTGCTTCATATTCTTCCATCTCTTTTTCAAAAGCAGTTGGCTCTTCCCCATCTGTAGCACTTTCCTGACTTGCCTGTTTTAACCACAAAAGCCCTAAAACCAATACTAGCCCAATCACTGCTCCAATACACATCACCCATACTCGTTTCCACAAGTACTTAATCAATGCTACTAAGTCTATTTCCCGTTCATACGTGTTCTTTTCCTGCATTTCACTATTCCTCCATATTTTTTGGCTGATAGGTAGGCACAATTTCCTTAATCCTTCTGCGAATTGCCTCCGGCTCCATTTTTACAATCCTTTTTAACTCCTCTAATTGTCTTAAGTACTCATCTTCATCAAAAGCCAGCGGTTTTCCAATATGAATCAAAGAATGCTCCGTTTCTTTCAAACCTTCTTCCGCCATCAAAAGTTCTTCATAGAGTTTCTCGCCGGGACGTAAACCAGTGAATTCTATATCAATATCTTCATATGGCTCGAATCCCGAAAGACGTATCATATTCTCTGCTAGATCCAATATTTTTACAGGTTCTCCCATATCCAGTACAAAAATTTCCCCACCTTTCGCATTAGCTCCTGCCTGCAACACAAGAGAAACTGCTTCTGGTATTGTCATAAAATATCGAATAATATCTGGATGCGTTACTTTTACCGGACCTCCCTTTTCAATTTGTTTTCTAAAAAGAGGAACTACGCTTCCGTTACTTCCTAATACATTGCCAAATCTCACTGCCGCAAACTCCGTCTTAGAACGATTGTTATATGTTTGAATAATCATTTCGCACATACGTTTGGAAGCTCCCATTATATTAGTAGGATTTACCGCTTTGTCTGTAGAAATCAGAATAAAACGCTTCACCCCATATTTATCTGCTGCCTGAACTGTTTTTAATGTACCAAACACATTATTCTTAATAGCTTCATTTGGACTTGTTTCCATCAATGGTACATGTTTATGTGCTGCTGCATGATATACAATATCCGGCAGGTATGTAGCAAAAATCTTATTCATACGCGCCGTATTTCGTACCGATGCAATCAATACTACCAAATCCAGTTCTGGAAATTTTTCCAAAAGTTCCTGCTGAATGTCATAAGCATTATTTTCATAAATATCTACAATAATTAACTGTTTTGGCTTATATGCAGCAACTTGTCTGCACAGCTCGGAACCAATGGAGCCACCGCCGCCTGTTACTAATACTACTTTATTACTAACATACTTCATTAAGCCGTCTAAGTCTATGTGCACACTGTCCCTGCCAAGCAAATCTTCTATTTGCACTTTACGAAGCTTTGACACAACAGCATCTCCGGTCATAAACTGATACATTCCAGGTAAAATCTTTACTTCACATTTTGTTTTTCTGCAGATTTCTATGATTTCCTTTACCTTAGACCTTTGTACTGCAGGCATCGCAACAATGATTTCATCTACTTCTCCAGCTAATACAGGAATTAATTGACGCCCTCCAACTACTTTCATCCCATGAATATAACTGCCCCATTTAACCCTGTCATCATCAATAATATATTTAATTTTCATTTGCAGATAGTCACTGGATACTATTTCTTTGATAATCATATTTCCTGCATTTCCAGCACCTACAATCATTACATTCGTTGTTTCTCTCCTCTGTCTTTGCCTCCGTTTTGCCATTCGGGCAAAACGGTAAATAAATCGGCTGATCAGTGTCATAATAAGAAATATACCTGTATACAGAAAATAATAACTTCTAGGCATATAAATATCCATGATCTGCAATCCCAACAGTTGAAATCCGCCACTTAACATACATGCTATAATGACATTTTGCATTTCTGTAACGCCGGCATACGCCCATAAACTATTATATAAGCGAAATATATAAAATATAATTAATGTAACTACTATATTATAAGGAAGATACTTCCATGCATTATCAATAAATCTAGCTTCGATTGCTTCGTAGTGAAAATCGTATCGTAAAAATAAAGCTAAACCGCTCGCCAGCATCATTGCTAAAATATCATATATGATAAGTATGCCTCTTCGCACTATTATTTTTTTGCTAATTTGAACTTCTTTTTTCTCTTTCATTTTCCCACTCTTTTATAATTCCTAATTATATTTATACGTCTTGTTCCACCTTACTTTGCCGATATATAGCTTCACAGCATGCCAATATAAGCCAAAATACCGGAGTCGTTATGGCCTGTTCAATATTAAACAGACCTTGTGAAAAGTACGCAATAACGATACCTCCTAATATTAATGCATATTTGTTTTCTTTTAAAACTGCAAATGCATGCTTAATGGAACAAATAATAGCCCCCAAATAGCAGACTACTCCAAACAATCCTGTGATAATCAGATAATCTAATATATTATTGTGAGCCGAATTAATACCGATACCTGCTGCCGACAATTCTTCTCCAAAATATCTGCTTAGAACTCCCGATATAGATGCCTGCCCACATCCAAACACCTTATTTATAAAAGGCAGTTTTCCATAAGCTTGAAGAGTTCTTAGAAATATATAGGAACGAGAACCCGGAGTGTTACTCTCCGATATTCCCATACCGCTTTTAAATATTTCAATTATATTAAATTTGTTTGCTGCAACCACTGCTACTACTGCTACTACTGCTACTATGATTCCTACAACTACTGTCAAACCTATTTTTGTATTTTTATTGATTTTTATATGTTTTTGAGCGGTATATCGTATTCCTGCATAACCTAACATAATTATAATAAATACAATACCCAGCAACAGCGGCTGATTCAAAACTTCTGGAATTCCTGAATCAAAAGATTCCAATATCAAATATTTTACAAAACGCTTTCTTAATATAAATAATACTAATAATCCTGCATCCAACAAGCCCAGCATTAAGACAAAATCTTTTATATCAATTTTATTTATAACTGCTAAAACGGCTAAAACCAAAAGGACAACAGCAATTCCCACAAATGCACTATCACTTCTGGCTGTTACCAGCGCTGCTGCACAGTTCATAATACTGATTCCTGCAAAAATTTTCGCTTTCAGCCCTTTTGCTACACAAAAATATACCATAGCTCCTGCCGCTGCCATACACACATAAGAAGCACATGTATTTGCATTACCTATGGTAGAAATAAATATCAGCCAGTCCCATTGCTGCATCTGCTGATTTATCCCTAAAACATCCATGCCAAAGTAATCCAGAGTTGCCAAAAGGCACACACCATTTCCACCAATCAAAAAGGCTATAATAAACACTTGATTTAACCACGCATACCGTGATATTAGAAAATAGGACACGCAAACCAAAAGCAATACCCTTGCTCCATAATATCGTGCTCCAGCTCCGATCCAAGATCCTGACACATCATTGCTGATAGCAAGTGCAATCAGATTGCTAATCAGAAAGCCAAACATAAACATATCTGTCATTGTAATATTTTTTTTTAAATTTTCCATGCTCCAATTTTCTCTCATGGAAAATGCTGTAATCACTACGCCCACCATACATACAATTATATAGACCAGTGTAGATACCGTCCAAAACATTGCCTTCTTTTCCGGTAAATGAAAATATCCGTCCGCATAATACAGTGGGAAAACGATTAATATTAATAAAAGATATATATCTGTACACATAACCGTATACGGTCTTACTGCATTCTTTTTACTTGTTTTATTCATAATGTACTCCCTTATCTCACTTGTTTCCATCCTTTTTATTATATTAGTACCTTTTATCAATGTCAATTTTTTTTGTGGTATTTTGTCATTAGCCCTTATAATTTTGTAACTATTTTGTAATTTTAGGTCTATCTAATCTGGATTCACATGATTTTTACTAAAAATAAAGGAAATTATTCTCTTTTTTAAGATACCTTATAATTTCTTTTTCCCTAACCAACTCATAAGTGCAGGAAAAACCTTCCTGTAGCTGAAGATGTTTTTCTTTCTCGTTTACATGAACAACATAGTTCATATTTACAATACAATTTCTTCTGCATTTCAAAAAATTTCCTGTCAGTTCTTTTTCTAGGACAGATAAATCCCCCTTTAACTCATGGATTCCAAGTTGACTGATTACTTTGCACCTATGGCTTTCTGTTATAGACTCGATAAAGTAAACGACAGACTTTTCTATTTTATACAAGAGATAATTCTTATCATAAGCAAAAATATAATCCCTTTTGCACTGTTCTGTCCCCTTGTCAGTACGATAAGAATGAATTGACAAAGCTTCTTTGATTTCCCGCCAATGTGTACGGGCATATACACAAAATAAATCATCTCTAAGAAACAAAATATGAGATTGCTTATCAATTTTGATAATCTTATTCACACACACAATGGCCGAAGCACTGACCTTTAAAAATTCTTTTCCAAGCCGTTTCATCATATATAACAGAAGAAAGATAGTCTGTCTGTTCTTCACTGTTATACTGCTCTATCAGGCACAATACCTGTCCCTTTAGCGCTACATATTCTTCCTCCAGTACAGCATCAATCTTTCCTGAAGAATTGATAACCAGATCACTATCCGTAGACAAAATATAACTACAGTTTTGTATATCCGGCATCGTTTTTGCAGTTATCATATACACTGCCGAAATTTCCGGTAACAGTTCGGCGGATATCTGAGCTGTTATATGTCCTTCCTGATTTTCATATTTTTGCAAACCCTGTTCTAAATCCGGCGTTTCTCCATATAAGAGGTATTCTCCATAGCCGAATACAAAGTCTAAATATGTTTCTACAAATCCACTGTCCTGATATTTTTGAATACTTTCCTCCAGCATAACATCGGAACCACTGGGGAAGATAAATACTGACTCCGCATATTTCCTGCCCATATCCCTTTGATTTTTTTACCGGCACCAGCTTATCCATGGACTCTTCTAAGCTAGATTTCTGCCATGCTTCTTCTGACAATGTTCGGAATAGCTGCTCCATATCAACTAAGTCGCTGGTATCTGTACATGATACACTGTTTCCAAAACCCTGAATTTGCTTTCTTTTTTGAGATATCAACCCATAGATTTCTTCATTATTTTCCGTTAGGAATTGATTGAGATAGAGTGAAAAGTCCTCCGCCATCTCCTGATATGACTCTAAATTCAAACAGGAAAGTGTTATCTGGTAATCCTGTGTTTCAAAAAATGTATCATAATGATCTACCACTTTCTGCCCTATTATCTCTCCAGTTATATTTTCCTCTGCAAACACATTAAGCCATGTATAGTCCCAACCCTCCTCCGGTTCTAATTCGGCAGAAGCAACCATATAATCAGCATAATGGCTCATTACCGCGGCTGCTTCCACGCTGCCCATCAGACAGGCATCGAAACCAACTAGTTCAATTTTTTTATTTGCCAGCTGAGAATTTTCTATTCCTTCCCGTATTTCTGAAAGCATAACGCTGTCCCCGCCGTACAGCACATCATATCCATAACCCTCCACGGGACCATTTCCGTGATTCCAAAACAGCAGCACATAGTTTTCTGCGGGATATGTACCTGATGCATAATTAATAAAATCACTTAATGCCGCACTTTCTCCCATATTGGTGGCTGGAATTTCTGTCAACCCGCTTATGCCCTTATCATCAATGCAAAATCTTGCATTCTGCATATCCGCTAAATTTTCCACTTCCCATCGGTAGCTTCCGCCGATTTCAACCACTAAGTTTGCTTTTTCATTGATAGCTGCTGACTGTTCGCCTGCCATTACCTGAATCATTTCCTGCAGGTCCTTACTTCCGGCGCCGATCACTTCATCTTCATCCGACTCTAAATCGCTTCCAATCATATAAACCATCACCGTATAGTCTTTTTCCTCTTTTACGGCTTCATAAGTCTGAATGACTGCAGGCGATGAATCCTGAATCTGATTTATGGCAACAAACCCGCCGCTTGCAGCAACGATACCGCATAGTGCTGCTATCAGCCCGCCTTTTTTCATCTTTGTCACTGCCATTCACTTCCTCTATGTATTTTGAAAAATAATTACTTTGTATATCTTGTGCAAATATACCCCTCTCTGCCAGCCAGTTTTCTCCATTCCTGCTGTTTGTCATCTGCCTTTTCCAACTGACAAACAGTACCTCTCTTTAATTTGCCGATGATTTCATAGGATGTGCCTGGCCCCTTTCTCACATTTAATACATCTGCATTAACTTCTACTTCCTCATAATCAGAAGTTTTCACAGTATTGCTTATTCCTCCCGCAAGAAACATGTTTCTTTCCGCTTCTCTCCTTCTTACAAGACTTGTCAACACTTTTCCTCCTGCTTTATTCCACTTTAAAAATTCATCCCCAGCACCTTTGTAATCCCCGGCATTGAGTTTTTTCAAAAGTGTGCTTTTCTGTAAGTTTCCTACGCCAAGGTTGTAGCAAAAAGATACTAGTGCATCAAATTGATTTTGGGTTAATGCTGCTTTTACATTCCTTTCTACCCCTGCTTCAAACCTTTGTAAATCCTGTGACAGCAGTCTGTCTGCTTCTTGTTGGGAAATCACCTGCCCGGCTTTTACATCTCCGGTATGACCGTAACCAATGGTTCATACTCCCACACAATCCTGATAAGCTTTTGTCCGGCACCCCTCAAATTGCTGAATTAATTTTCTTCCGTTTTCACTTGTTTTCATCTGCGCTCCTCCTTATAATCTGCTTTCGTATCTTCCCTTGGCAGCCCTTGTTCTCATAGTTCTGATTTTTTCTGTCTGTTCTCCATTAAATTCCCCACGGGCTTCATCCAAGTATTGATGAATCAGTTTTTCTCTGGAAAGATTAATAAAATCTTTCTTATTTCTTGTGACTGGAAATTCTTCATACATGATTTCTTCTGTTTTATTCAACACAGACACCAGATCACAGGCCGGTCTGTTTCCGGTTTCTATAAATTCTTTTTGATATCCCTTTTCTTTATGTTTCATTGTTTCTACGTGCTTTTTTACTCTATCTGACTGATTCTCCACCTGCAAAATCCCTTTTTGAATCATTTCCAAAAGCTGTGTGGATTCTTTATAATCTGCAATGGCCGATCTCACCGGTATAAATGTAGTATCTCTTACCGTCTCCTTCTGTTCCTTCATTTCTTGTTCCACCATGGAAACAGCCTGATCCATACTTTCATAGTCTACAGCGCGGTTAGCAATATCTAATATTCCGGCAACTTCATTCACAGCCTGCTGATATGGTACATTTATTTCTTCAAATTCCGGCATAATTTCTCCACAGCCTTCCACATAAGTATCCTGCATACGACACATTAGTTTTGTTGCTGATTCTAACTGCTGCATTCCATCCTTTAGACGACTCTTATGCTGGCTAATTGTATATTCCTCATGTCGATACCGATTGCGGTTACTTTTGAAACTTCCTTTTTCGATATTTTTTAAGTCATTATCCATTTTTCCATTAATGTCATCCGCCAATATTTCTGTGGGATTTTGTGCAATGGCTTTTTTTCCTAGTTTAGTCTGATAGTGATATGTCTTACCCAGAGCTACAAATTCAATTTCCGCCTGAAAATATTGCTCTTCCGAAGATACATTGGATTCCAGCCGTATCAGCCTGATAAAAAATAAATTTAATGCTGCTGTAATTGCTCCATTAATGGCTTTTAACACACCTTCTCCAATAACTCCTCCAAGAGCTACTATCTGTTTTGCCACTTCTAAAGCTGCCTTTGCCACACCAATTGCCGCATAGAGTGCTGCTTTCGCCACTTCATAAGCTGCTATTTCAATACCCTTTGCAATTGCCACAAAAGCTTTTTTATACCATTTGGCTTTTTTAATTGCAGTTTTGCATTTCTGAATATTTTGATCCAGTTTAGAAATCTGACCATAAAGTTCATCCACATGGTTTTGAGCTTCCATAATTTTTTTCTTTGCACTGTTAATTTTGTTTTTCAAATTTTCAATAGCACCATTAATTTTATCCTGCACTTTTTTCAATTTTTTCTCTAAACCAGTGCAATCAATTTCTAATAAAAAATCAAAATTTGCCTGACTGAAATCCTGATAAGCTGCACTGATATGCAGGGAAACATCAATTCCCGGCACTAAACCAAAACGTACATCTACAGATATCAGCCCTTTCATATACACAATTCTTGTGGCAAATTGAAATAACCCTAAAAGTTCCAGCTTTGCATCAATATAAAAACTAATTTCATTGGAATCTGCTCGAAGATAAAATACCGCTCCTTTTTCTTCCAAACTAACAAATTGTCTTAGCAAACTTTTTTCCGGCAGTTTTGCCAAGGGATGATCCGTTGCCGTATTCAACCCAGAGGCTGATAACTTAAGAAATCCCAGATCCATACTGCTGACACATGCATATGCCAATACCCCATCGGTATCCGAAATTGAAAATAATACCTGCAGCTCAACTTCTTTAAACAATCTTATAGTACAGCATAAGAAAATACCTTGTGCTATATTATAATCTCCTAAGTTCATACTTTTAATGGCATAATAAAATTGTGCCTGCAGCTGAAGTTTTCCGGTTTTTGTAATATAATAGTGGCGCATCCTTTTTTTATCAATTAGAATTATTCCGTCTCCAAAAGTTTCTACCTGCACTTGACCAGAATCCAATGCAAAGCTTTTATCAGTGACCCGGCTGTTAAATGCTTCTGCCGCCTGCACTGCACTCCACTCATATCTCTCTCAACAGGAAAATCCTGCACTTGCAAAAAAGGCAGACCTAATAATTGGATAAAATCAAACTCATCTAAACCATTTATTTTTTTGCCCAGTACACTTTCCACAAAAATTGGAAGCGTAATGTCAGTAACCGCCGCTGACAGCAAGTCAATATTGACCGCCTGTCCTATAACACTTAATCCTAATGCCCCGAACATTTTAATTTTTCCCATATACAGATTACAGTACATCTGAAAAATAAACCCACTCTGATATCCTATAGCAAGACAAGTATCCCCAATAGAAAATGTGTGAAACAAGGGTTTGGGATGCTCCATTTTTGCAAATGCCTCTATTAAAAATCCCTGATTGCTCAGGCAGCATTCTACACGGAATATAACACCTTCTAAAAAAGAAAATTCAAAAGTACCGGAAAGCAGCATTTCTACTTTTTTATTGCTGACTTCTATGCCAAAATAAAGTTCCTTTGTTTTCAACACACTCGTTTCAAATACCGGAAGCAATACAAGTCCTGTAACTCCCTGTGCTGAAGCTGCTAAAAAAATTTTCATTTCTATTTCTTTAATTCCAAATAAAAAGTCCATTGCCTTTCCTATCACGGCTTCCTTGTCAAAAACAAAAAAGCCGCAGAACAACAAATCATATGTAGATAGTCTGGCTGGAATCAATAAATCTTTCTGCTGCCCTATTACTAAATCTGTTAACTTAGTCAGCGTACAAGAATTTCCTTTTTTAATAGAAAGAAACATCTGCTTTATTCCGAGTGCTTTGGCCGCCATAGATAAATAATACTCTATGGTTCCCTCTGAGCTCTTATTGCTAACTGTAATTGCATATAAAACCGCTATATCCTTTTGCTGCCACATAATGGCAAACTGCTGTTCTTTTCCTTGCAGCCATATGGTGCACTGATTTTCTCTATACCTGAAATAAGTCTGCTTTGGAAAAAGTGTTGTCATTCTATTTAGGTAAGTGCCGTATTTTTCAGACATTTCTGAATCAATTAACTTGAGCACTTCTGTCAGATTCATTTGATCCGTCTGTAAGGCTCCCTGTAATTCAAATTGCCCATCTTTTACCCTCATATGAAGTTCTGAGGGCATGGACAGCAGAGTACCATTAATTTTTATATCCCATGATATTCTCTGATTGTTCATTTTTTCACCTTTTCCGTTTTTTGTCGCTATAACATCAGCACTATGACTCGCATGCTAGTAGCATTGCCACA
Source organism: uncultured Eubacteriales bacterium (assembly GCA_949289145.1). Classification (GTDB taxonomy): domain Bacteria; phylum Bacillota; class Clostridia; order Lachnospirales; family Lachnospiraceae; genus RUG11237. Next base: position 32,592 of record CASEML010000073.1, read on the forward strand.
TATTATAACTACTGTTTCGTTCTTGCTAAGCTTCCGTCTTTTCCCCAGCTGTTGTTTTCTCTTCAGTTATTGCTTTTCCTGTTGTAGGTTCCGCTTCCGGCAAACCAAGGTAATCTTCAATCTTTGCAATAGACATCTGATTCAATATCTGTGTACGTTCTGTATTTCAAACTGCAATGCCAATATGATCAACAGTTACAATACTGCTTAATACTTTTGGAATCAGCCCAGTAGTCAAAATGTTAAGATTGAAAGCATATTCTATTTGACTTTCCTGCTGTTCACCTTGTTTGCTGATATAAAGATATGCCATATTCAAAATAATTCTGATTTGGCTGGTATCCGGCAGTTTGTCATTGGCCGATTTTTTAGACGTTCCAGCCTCACCAGCACTTTCTTCAACTGCAGCATCTAATACGTTCGTTAAATCCTCCGTATTTAAAGAATCACTTCCTGTTACATTTTTAGTTAGATTTTTAATATCATCAATTAACTCCTTAATTGTGACTCCCTCATTACCCGACTGTAGTGTTGGAATTAACAGTATTTTGTAACCATTTGCGTCTTTCTTGTACATGGCATGAAGTTTTGTACCAATCAAAGAAAAATCCACTGCAATAGCAGCATTTAAAGAACTTGTGCTCATAAATAGTTCCCCCTTTCGGTTATTTTGATGTTTTTTGTTACGCAATCAATATACAATATTTTAATATCAGATATTTAGTTTTTTTATTTTTGTTTATTATTGTCATATTATTTGTTTTTATACATCATAATATTATAATTAACATTCTACCAAAATAATTTAAAAAAAATTCCAAAGCATGTGCTTTGGAAAATAAAAAAACTCAGCATTTAATTAATGCTGAGTTTTAAATGAGACACCCGGGACTCGAACCCGGGACAACTTGATTAAAAGTCAAGTGCTCTACCACCTGAGCTAGTATCCCACATTATTTAATTTAATGCCCAGAACCGGAATCGAACCAGTGACACGAGGATTTTCAGTCCTCTGCTCTACCAACTGAGCTATCTGGGCTCATAAAAAATCAAGTAATTTTCTATGAATTGCGGGGGCAGGATTTGAACCTACGACCTTCGGGTTATGAGCCCGACGAGCTTCCAGACTGCTCCACCCAGCGTTATAATACAATATGTTCTCTCAACTAAACTGGTACGTATTAAGTTTCGTGAACCGCCTTACGCTAAATTCATGGTTTGGTTTCAACTCCCATTCATTAAGCTACTTTCGGCAAATGGATGGAGGTGGATTCGAACCACCGAAGCAATTTGCAGCAGATTTACAGTCTGTCCCCTTTGGCCACTCGGGAATCCATCCATAATAAATACAATATTCTTTTTTATAAAAGAAAAAAGCCGATGATCGGACTCGAACCGATAACCTGCTGATTACAAATCAGCTGCTCTGCCAATTGAGCCACATCGGCA
>CASEML010000074.1 GCA_949289145.1 uncultured Eubacteriales bacterium
AACGAAGAAAGTTGTTACAACTCCTCCTCCCGTGCTTTGTAGTGTAGCTTCTTGCAAACTATTTTACAGCACAGTGTAGAGAGATGAAACACTTTCATTACTATTTGTGCCGCCAGCCGAAGGCGGCGGAATGGAGATTAACATGAAAATACGAATTGAAGTGGATGAAAAAATCACGGAAGAAGATGTGACCATAAAATGTCAGCAATTAAATTCAGAAGTAATTCAGCTGCAGAAGCTGCTGGAGGAAATCCCATCAGTTTGTATTTTTTAAAAGAGAAACAGAGTATTATTTGGAAAATGAAGATAAAGTGGGTGAGTACCACAGAGAGATAGAAGAATCCACAGAAAACTCAGTATATTGCTCTAACAGTTTTGGCACTACTACAAAATATGTCAATTCTAACAATTTGGAATGTTCTTTTGGAGAAATGAAGGTTTATTTTGACAATGCGGTGGTTCAAAATAAGTCTGTTGAAATTTGTGTTGATGTTTCTTTTGGAAGTGTGGAACTTTACATCCCAAGAGAATAGAATGTGATACAAAGTGCCAATGTTTTTGCAGGCAGCATTAATGAAAAAAACGTAATTCCAGTGATGGGGTGCCTTTTGTTCAGTTGGCTGGCAATGTGAGCTTTGGTGCGGTTACTATTATTTATGTGAACTGGGGGATAAGGGTAATATGATATGGCATATTAAAAATAGGCAGAAAGTCATGGTTGTTAAAATAAATTCGAAAATATTACAAAAAAATTAAAAAAGTACTAGACAAGTGTTTAAATATGTGTTATATTAGAATTACAGATAAGGCAAGGGACTTAAGGACGCAAAATAAGTCTTGAACCTTATGTAAATTATACCTTTTATAGTAAATTTATAAACTCCCCAAATTATGAATTTACTACTCCCCCTCATTATTATTATATAGTTTTATGAAAAGAGCGTAGCCGCAAAGCGGCTCCGCTCTTTTCATACTGCTTATTATATTATGGTGTAAAAATGTAGTTGCCAATTACCAATATTAGTGGTACCATTTTTTAGGAAAAAAGAAGAGAAAGGCTGAAACAAATGAAAAATGAAAATCCATTAGGCACAGAACCCGTTAATAAATTGCTACAGAAATTTGCCGTACCAAGTATTATTGCCATGCTAGTCAGTGCTTTGTATAATATTGTAGACCAGTTTTTTATTGGAAGAAATGTAGGTGAATTGGGAAATGCAGCTACCAATATTGCTTTTCCCCTTTCAACTTCCTGTGTGGCGATTGCTTTATTGTTTGGAATTGGTGGGGCTTCTGCCTTTAATATTGCTATGGGAAAAGGGGAAAAAAATACAGCAGCATATTATGTGGGAAATGCTATAACCATGATGGTGAGCTGTGGAGTCATTTTATTCCTGTTGGTGGAAATTTTTCTGACGCCTATTTTATTGTTTTTTGGCTCTCCTGATAATGTGTTAGAATATGCCAAGACTTATACAAGAATTACGGCTTTTGGTTTTCCGTTTCTGATTCTTGGAACAGGAGGGGGGCATCTGATTCGTGCGGACGGAAGCCCAAAGATGACTATGATCTGTAATCTGACAGGTGCAGTAATAAATACCATTCTGGACTATATATTCGTGAGTTGTTTGGGATTTGGCATGGCTGGTGCAGCGGCGGCTACCGTTATTGGACAGGTGATAGCAGCAGGATTGGCAGTCTATTATTTTTGCCATTACAAAACAGTAGAGCTGCAGTGGTCCCATATGAAACCACAGAAAAAGTATGTGGGCAGAGTGACTTCTTTAGGTGTTGCACCTTGCAGTAATCAGTTAGCCATGATGGTCGTGCAAATTGTTATGAATAAAGTATTGAAATATTACGGCGGTCAGTCCTCTTATGGGGAGGCCATTCCGATTGCTTGTTCTGGTATTATTGCCAAAGTAAATATGATATATTTGTCTTTTGTAATTGGTATTTCCCAAGGCTTACAGCCCATTGTCAGCTTTAACTATGGTGCAGGAAAGTTTGAACGCGTGAAAAAGGGCTATAGTAAGGCAATTTTTGTGGGGGGAATCCTATCTGTCATGGCATTTTTGATGTTCCAAATACTTCCGCGGCAGATTATATCGTTGTTCGGAGAAGGAAGTGATGCATATTACACTTTTGCGATCAGTTATTTCAGAGTATTTTTACTATTTACGTTCTTAAACTTTTTGCAGCCGATTTCTTCCAACTTTTTTACTGCGATTGGAAAACCAATCAAAGGTGTGTTCCTGTCATTAACAAGACAGACTCTCTTTTTGCTTCCATTAATTTTGATTCTGCCATTATTTATGGGCATTGATGGCGTACTTTACGCCGGACCGATAGCAGATATTACTGCGGCAATGGTTACGATATTTATGGTAGGGAGAGAATTTAAACGTCCGGAATTTATGCAGAAAGAAAAACAAAAATGATATGTGGGTCAGATATAGAGGTCATGAAGGCATGGTTTGCTAAAGAGTAGAATTAATATTCTTTGAAAGTGCATATACTATGGTAATAGGATTTGCTGCGAGGTATAAAAATGTTGAATTTTTTATGGGCAGGAATGATTCTAATTGGAATTATATACGGGACCTTTACTGGAAATATGGAAAATATTTCGAACACTGCTTTGGAATCAGCAAAGGACGCCATTAATCTATGTATCACCATGCTGGGGGTTATGGGAGTTTGGGTAGGGTTAATGAAAATTGCGGAAAAGGCAGGAATTGTAAAGGGAATGACAAAAATACTAATGCCTTTTGCAAAATTTATGTTTCCCAGGCTGAAAAAGGACTCCAAAGCCATGGAGTATATGTGTACCAACATGGCGGCCAATATTTTAGGATTGGGTTGGGCGGCAACTCCGGCAGGTTTGAAAGCCATGGAAGAATTGTCGAAACTGAACAAATCCGACGGCAAGGCGGCTCATATTGCCAGCAATGAAATGTGCATTTTTCTGATTATAAATATTTCATCTCTGCAGCTGATTCCTGTGAATATGATAGCGTACCGGAGTCAGTACGGAAGTGTGAATCCTGCAGGAATTATAGCACCTGCCTTGGTAGCTACATTTATCAGCACGTTGGTGGCGGTGGTGTTTTGTAAAGTGATGGATAGCAGAAAACAGGCAAAATTGAAAGAATAATAAATTGTTGATAATTCTTATCAATAAAACCACTGGACAAAATTAAGATTCAATAGTATTCTATAGGGGAAGTTAGACATAGCTAACTGACAAACGTATATAAAACATACGCACAGAAGCGTTGAACTCTCCTTAACGCAAATAGTATTGGAGTAACCTCCAGTGCAGAGTAAAGTGCCGACAACAAATTCTGCAAGTTGTCGGCATTTTATATAAGGAACCATTTAAAAAAAATAACGTATACTATTATGTGAGCAAAGGAGGTAAAGAAATGAACGTAAACGTTTTAGGGGGTGTTATGTTGCCTTTTTTGGGAACCAGCCTAGGTGCAGCCTGTGTATTCTTTATGAAAGAGAAAATGAATGCAAATGTACAGAGGGTGCTGTCGGGTTTTGCGGCAGGTGTGATGGTGGCGGCATCCGTATGGTCCCTTTTAATACCTTCCATAGATATGTCAGAATCAATGGGAAAATTGGCATTTGTTCCGGCAGCAGTAGGTTTTGTTGCTGGAATATTATTTCTGCTGTTGTTAGATGTGGTGGTGCCTCATATCCATGTAGAAAATGGGCAAAAGGAAGGGCCTGAAAGTAAGTTAAAGAAAACTACGATGTTAATTTTGGCGGTGACGCTGCATAATATTCCTGAGGGTATGGCGGTAGGTGCGGTATTTGCAGGAATGCTGATGGGCAACAGCAGTATCAGTATTTTGGGGGCATTTGCTCTGTCTATTGGTATTGCAATACAAAATTTTCCAGAAGGAGCAATTATATCCATGCCTCTTTGTGGAAACGGCACAGGTAAGAAAAAATCATTTTTTTACGGTGTGCTATCCGGGGCAGTAGAACCCATTGGAGCTATTATTACAATCCTATTATCTTCTTATATGATACCAGCACTTCCCTATCTGCTTAGCTTTGCGGCAGGGGCCATGATTTATGTAGTGGTGGAAGAACTGATACCGGATGCTGTGTCAGAAAACCAGTCCAACATAGGAACGATAGGTTTTGCTATAGGGTTTGTAATTATGATGGTATTGGATGTGGCGTTGGGATAAATTGTAGCAATTTACCGTTTGGTGCTGATATATACAGCCCAACGGCTGAAGCATTACGCTAAAAATGCTATTGAGAAAAGGTTATCAAAAAAAAGGTTGACATATGTAACTTTAGGTGGTAATATGTAACAGAAGTTAGAAATGACTAACCAAACTGTAGATTATCCTTCTATTAATAAACTATCAGTTCGGAATAACTTATGTGAAAATGTGTGAAGACGAGAAGTCCATGAGGAATCATGGACTTTTTGTTTGTGCAGCAGCAAAAAAGAGGTTGAAGCTGCTTATCAGTCTTGCGCCAACACAGGGACGCAGGCTGAAAGACGGAAAAGAAGAAATGATTTTAGCCGAAGAAATCCAGCAGAGCGATATTCTGCGTATCCTGCCCGGAGAAACGATTCCCGTAGATGGAAAGTTCCATTAACAGCAAAATGCAGGACGCATTGGAACGGCTGTGTACACAGGGAAAGGCTTCTATCCTTGCGGCTGACGGAAAATTCCACCAGTGTGGCACTAGTACACAATGCCGGTTCTTGTATTGTGGTGCTGATTGCGGAGCTGCTGTATGATAGAAAGTTTGAGTGATTTTTGCAGATAAGCCAGCGAGCCTAAGTTTCGGAAACATCAGCTTTTGGAATTGTCGTGCACAGTCAGGCTGAACTGTTGCTTTTATGATTGTTTTTTTCTTTTTGCTCTAAATATTCTCCGTAGGTTGTTACATTCTGTAATATATCAAACAATACCTTGGCGATTTCATCAGGATATTTATTAATGATAAGCTTTTTGTGAAGGTGGTAGAAGGCATTTTCATAAGTTTCCTGATCAGGTGCATCAAAGCGTGTCAATGTTTTTACATCATGGGCACATTTTAGGCATAATCTGGAATCCTTTAGATGTGGGGCAAGACTTGCTCCTTTAAAATTGGCGCTAAATTCAGAATTGCATAGACAACAGCGGTTCATGAAATCCTCCTCTCTAAAAGTTCAATGTAGTTATTATACTTAATTATAGTGGAAATACAATGAGTTGTAAATGAAATAATTTCAGGAATCATGGAAAAGCCATGATTCATAGAATAGATAATAAAATGCAGTGGTGAATATATGAATATTCTGGTTTCTATTTCAAATATGATGATACCGTTGGTGATTTTTTATATCGTTGCCATGGGAATCTTAAATAAGCAGGATGTATACAGTGATTTTATCGAAGGGGCAGAGGATGGGTTTAAGACTGTAATTAAGATTATGCCAACACTTGTAGGATTAATGATGGGAGTGGGAATTTTAAGAGCCTCCGGCTTTCTGACCATGCTTTCAGAACTTATTAAACCTGTAACTAATCTTGTAGGATTTCCTGCGGAACTGCTGCCTCTTGCCATTGTGAAAATGTTTTCTTCTTCCGCGGCGACAGGTGTGGCACTGGATATTTTTAAGGAATACGGAACGGATTCCTATCTGGGCCTGGTTACTTCTATTATGATGAGCTGTACAGAAACCATTTTTTATACTATGTCCGTTTATTTTCTTGCCGCCAAAGTCACAAAAACACGCTGGACTTTGGCAGGGGCACTTATTAGTACCATTGCCGGAATCATAGCCAGCGTGTTTTTAGCCGGAATCCTTGTTTAGAAAATTCTAAGGTGCGGCGGATGGTTTTTGGGATGGAATCAACGCATTTTCCGGCAGTGTATATTGTAGGTACTGATATGCAACATAACCTTCTAAGTTATTGTAATTCACTTTTGCCCATTTATCGTTGGTGAATTCTAAAATCATTCCTGTGCTGTTGTTGGAAATCGTACCGACTATGTTTCCTGACATAGAAGGAGCTTTTCTAATGTTTAATTTATCTTTTCCGGTATAAGAAAAAGCAAGCGGCAGTGGATTAGATTCTGCCGGTACTTCTGTGGGGGCAGATGTAGGAGAAACTGTGTTCTCAGCAGTATCGGTATTAGTATATTCTGGCTCTTCATCATTCATTGTATTGGCAATAGTATCTTCTGGTATAGGAGTAGGTATAGCGGCAGAGTCGTCATAAGAATTGTTCTCTGTATCTTCGGTGTAAGGTATGGAAGTATCATCCATGTCTTCCTCTGGCTGCTCAGCCTCGTTTTCATAATTGTCTTCTTCAAATTCTTCTGTATCCTCAAGAACCTCTTGATCTTCTTCAACGTCAGAAGTATCCTCTGAGTAGTCCTCGTCCTCTTCCGAGTAGTTTTCGTCCTCCGAATAGTTTTCGTCCTCTGAGTAGTCCTCGTCCTCTTCCAAGTAGTCATCCTCTTCCGAATAGTCTTCCTCCTCTGAGTAGTCTTCCTCCTCTGAGTAGTCTTCCTCCTCCGAGTAATTCTCATCTTCCTCTTCATCATAATATTCTTCTGTATCTATATAAGGCAGATACATGGCAGCTCCGGTAAATATGGAGACTAATACATAAAAAACAAGTAGGCATAATAGTAATGTCTTTTTATTTTTAAATTTTTTCATGGCAATCCCTCATTTTCCTTCCTAATGTAATCTGCTATTGCTGGAGTTCCGGGTGTTTCTGGAATCTGGTACAGACAGGAATCTTTAAGTAGACGGCAAATCCCTTGTCCGGTGAAGTTTTACACCAGATTTGACCGCCGCATGCCTTAGCTGCAGCTTTTGCCTGAGCCAGCCCAAGACCGGTTCCGGAAATGTGATTGCTGCCCTGATAATTTAACTCAAACAGCTTATCGGTATTTTGAATGAGCAGACCATTGCCATTATCCTTTAAGATAACTAAAGCATCTCCATCGTCCTGAGAAATAGTAATCACCAATTTGCCTCCCTGTGTCAGATATTTTATCGCATTATCCATACAGTTTCTGAGAATTAAGGAGAAACATTCCATATTTACTTTGGTAAGTAAAATTTCGTCATCATAAAGAATTTCAAAGAAAATCCGTTTTTTAAATAATGTCGGATTAAATTGCAGCGTAATTTTGTGAACAAAAGCGATTAAATCATAGGAGTCTGTTTCTGCTTCCGGATAAGATGGCAGCAGGGATTCTTGTAAATGATTCAGCTTGGAGAGTTGTTCTTTCGCTTCTCTTAATTCCAACAGTGTCTGCTGATATTTAGTATGTAATATCCGATAGTCTTCTGAAGAAGACGGCTCGGTAGATTCTTCCTTGTTTAAAGCATACATTTCTGCCAGAAAGGTTTCCTCGCCGGGAGAACCGGACAGAGAAGAAATAGGAGCAGACGCCCCTTCCAGCTCCTCGGTTTCTTCCGCCTGTTTTCTTTTTAAAAGCGGTTTCAGCAGAAACACTGGATAGATACAGGCAAGTACAAAAAATGTAAAAAGTGCCAAAAATAAATCTATGTCATACAGAAAGAAAGCACCGGCTAAGAAAGCCAATGTATTAATCAAAAGTAAAAGATTTTCAAATTTTTTTAGTGGACAGTTTGTCCAAAAATATTTTAGATTGTCTTTGGTGAATTTTGCTTTTATAAAATTTTTTATGTGCGAAATCAAAAGAATTCCCCCTCGAAATGTAAAAGTTTGCTATAAATATTATACATATTTTTTGATGAAAAGACAGATTCTTTAACAAATCTTTAATAAAGGGAAATTGCCGTATGATATAATAAAATACAAAAATACATTATAGGTGACGGGGTGTTACAGTGAAAGATAATCAGATATTGAATTTTGTACGAAATCGTTATTATACAGGCAAAATGCTTACTTCCAAGGATTTTCAGACGGAACAATTATATATGAATCAGAAGCGGAGCTTTTTAAATCATATGATGTACGGCACAGGCGTGGTGTGCGGGCTTAGTGTGAAAAAATTAGATGAGACTTCCTTTATGGTAGAGAGCGGCGTTGCCATTGATGAGCAGGGACGTGAAATTGTAGTTCCTGCTTCTCTTGTAAAGAAATTGTCGGCCATTGCTGGTGTGGAACAGTTAACAGGAAACCGGGCGGCTTTATGCCTCCGATATAAAGAAGATATGATCCACCCAGTTTATTCCATTGCGGAAGAGGAGGAAGGCAGAGAATACGAATATAACCATGTACAGGAAGGTTATGAATTGTATTTAGAGGATATTTCAGAAGGAGACAGTGAAGAGGAAGAAGATTTTCTTTGCAAAAGTGTGTTTTTAAGGCAGGAAGATTTTAAGATTACTCTTATGCTTCCCAAAACCGTAAAAAAAGGTAAAAAGGTAAAACTGGTGGCAAGAATCGAAAAACTTTCTGACCGGAATTGGGGCTTAAGTTATGGGGCCTCACTGCAGCTTGCATCCTTCCGGCAGGAGGATGGCAGCCAGGAACTTGTGTTAGAGGGCAGAGATATTTATCTTGATAAAGGTGCTGTAATGGAGCAGGTGTTCTGGCTTTGTACAAAACAAAATCAGGTAGAGCAGACCAGTATCCTGCTGGAGCATGGCACAGGGTATGCAAGTGTGGCAGATTGTGACTGCAAAGTGAATGACGATTTAAAGTTGCAGGTAAATGTTACTGATATGAGTTTGGAAAAGATAGCTTCTTCCCAGCTGGGTAGGGAAAATTACGAAAACAGGGTAAAAAAAGCACAACGGGAAAAAGTAGTTCTTGCTGAGCTTTCTTTGTTAGGGGCAGACGGAGCCTACATAATTACTGGAATCAAAGAAAGGGAAGCAAAGAACTATATTAATACGCCGGAAAGTCTGGGGAAAAGATTAACTTATGACAGCTACTTTGCAGAACCGGAATTAAAACCGCAAACGCAACAGCTTAAGGCAGCAGAAGCAGTGGTTCAGGAAGAACCGAAAGAAGAGATAGTCATGACCAACGGATTTGTGGAAATCCCGTTGCATGTGGGCATGAAAAAGGGGGACGTATGTTATTCCGACGAAATTCTTCATGGTTTAGGAAAAGGGGATGTATATGTAAAAGTAGGTGTACAGTGCATGGAGGAAGATGTAAGAACCAATCAAAGCACAAGAACAACGATTTACGGAAACTCCGATTTATTTAAAGAAGATGACCATATGAAAGTGGAAACTGCGGTGAAAGTATATAATGATAAAGGAAGCTTCCAAATAGCAGCAAGGCTTACAGGAGCACAGAAAAGTATTGTGCTTATGGTGCACTGGGTAGCTGTTAAATTTCACAATGAACAATCAGAGCCGGAAGAAGAATTTGCAGATAAAAGAATCGTTCCAAAAACTTCTGCAGTAAAACTGGCACCTAAGGAAAGTCACTGTTTTCAAGTTGAATTTGAACATATGAGCAGCAGCAGACTAACATATGAACTGACAGAAAGTGAAAGCGGAGAAATTACTCAGGATGGCATTTATACGGCACCGGATAAAACGGGGGTTTATGAAATACATATTTACTGTACTGATATGCCGGAAATCTCCACTTATGTTTATGCAGTGGTAAAAAAGGCTGATGCAGAAGAAAACGCAAGCCTTGGGAAGAATGATAATCAATAAGGCAGAGGAAAGTCTATGGAATATTATAGCGGAAAACATCATTTGAAAAGAGTCGGTGAAGTCATAAGCAATAAGACAAACGAAGTGTGTATTTGTGAGGATACGGACAGTGAGTCTTATTATATGTTGTGGATCGTAAAAGACCGTACACTTGCCAGAACATTACTGGAGGTGTTTCATAAAGAAAGTGAGACACCTCTTTATCTGGAAATTTTTGCGTTAAATGAGAATACAGCGTTTGTATTTCCTTATACTAGAGAACGTTCTCTGTTTCGCTTCCTTGGCGGTGAACTGTTAACACAGAAAGAGCAGGAAAAAGTCTGGCGGCAGTTGGTGGAAACCTGCATGGCAAGTGATATTCCATATGCCATTCTCTTTCAGTTATTGAGACAGCGCCGGCTTCAAATACAGCCGCAGGGAGAAATCACTTTTTCCTATGCTTTGGATCTGCGGAATTTTCAAGCGGAGTCCACAGAAGGAGATTGTGCCAGTATGTGTGCAGAGATTATTCTGGAATTGATGGAAATTTCAGGGAGCGGTGACACAAGATTAAAACGCATATTACAAAGTAAATGCGGGGAGGAAGAAAGCTATTGTTCTTTTGGAGAATTATTTCAAGATATCATATCAAATTCGAAAGCTTTTAAATCTCAGAAATCCGAGGAAAGAGTGTGGAAAAAGATCAGTGAGGCAATCAAGGGCAGCAAAGATAAAATATGGAAAGTTGTGGCAGTATTTTGCCTTATATTAGTTGTGATTGCAGTAATCATACTGTTATCACAGTTTATTTATGGAGAAATTCCGTTGCTGCGGCTGTTTCAGAATTCATTTCAAACCATTGGAACAGAGAATCTTGTACAATAAGTATGGGGAGGGAAAGAAATGAAAAAGGGATATAAGGTTGGCAGTATAGCAGTGGTGGCTTTTTTTGCAGTAGTGTTATATATTATGGCTGTTCCTAAAGTGATGCCCAATCTGGAAAATACCATATCAGCCACAGACATTACGGTGAATGGAACCTTTGTAACAGCAGAAAACGGAACTCTTTATAATTTTATATATGAAGTAGATGCGGAGGGAGAAATCGTAAATCTGTTTCGGAAACAGAATTATTTTTGGAACAGTCAGGAGCAAATTGTGGATATTTCCTATTCAGATTATGAAGATAAGGTGTATATTCTGTGTCAGCAGAGTGCCGGAGAACATCAGACGGAATACAAAGTGTACCGATTAACTTCCCAGTGGAAAGAGGCAGAAAACTTAGGATCTATATCACAAGAAAATACTTTTAAAGTAAAAGATTTTAATGTGGTAGAGAAGGCGGTATATGTTACGGGACTTGACACTGCGGAAGATAAATTGCTGGTGTATCAGTTGGATACAGAGCAGCCGGAGGGAATGGAACTGTTGATGGAACGGGGGGCCACACAGGACGGCGAAAGCGGACAGAACATTTATTGGGTAAGTGCAGCATTTTCTGGCAAAACATTATACGGCCTTTCCAATCGTGGACAGTTGTTTGAATATAATCAGGATAATATGGCACCTTTTAGTTTGAGAGATATGGGTGAAGTAACCTGGATGTGCGGAAATCATAACGATATTATTTATTATGATTATATAGAAGAAACATTTGCCTCTATAGAACATACTCCTTTCCTAGAGTTACTGGAGGGACAGCAGGGAATTCTCGCAGTAAGCTATGCAAAAGAAACAGGCGATAGTATGGTGGTCAGAAGAAATGAAGTGGGAGACAAGGAGGTAACTATTTATATAGGCGGCGAGGAGTTCTATATAAATGAGATTTTTTTAGGAAACATTACCTACTTAGCAAGAGTAGTGAGCCTTGCATTGATCTTTGCAGTGGTATTTATATGTATGCTGTTATTGGTGCGGGTATTCTGGCGTTTGGTGTATAGAGTGATAAAAAGGCCTGTATTGGTCACAGGAATCATTTTAGAAAATATTTTGCTGGCAGCAATCATATGTGTTCTGTTTTACTATGTGGGTACAAAGCATGTATTAGAAAGCTATGGCATTAGTGCTGGCACATATTTAGCAGAAGAACAAATGAAATGCAGTCAGCTGTTGGCAGAACATACAGAGATTATACCGGAAGAATTTGCAGAAAGTCAGTGGTTTGAACCTATGAAGGAGTTGTTGACTGATTGGTCAGCGCAGGAAGCACAAGGCACTATTTCTTATCAGATAGATATGGTAGAATATCAGGGAGAGGACAGCTACATTCTTTACTCCCATGGAAATGCCTATGGCAGAAATATTTATGGAATATATGAAAAAGAGTTGTTGGAAAAACTGGAAGATATACAGAGTGGTGACGGGAAAGGTACAGTATTTATAAAGGATAGAACCGGAAGCTTAATATATGCAGTGCAGTTTTTGGAGGAAAGCGATAATAATTGCCTTCTGTGGGTGGCAAAAATGCAGCTTACAGAAGGTTAAATGAAATTTGATGTATTGCTTTTTGAGCCAATCCACCGCGAAAACAGAGTTAGGAAAGGAGGGCGGAAAGTGGGAAAGATAAAAACGATTTTCGATAGAATAGACTACAAATACAATAGAATAAAAATGCGCTATTATATGGGAAAACAGCGTAGAAAAGATCAGCAGGAAAGCGACAAAATAGAAGCTGTTGCAAAAATCAAAAAAATATGCGCAAAAATATTGGATGTAAAGCCGAAAAAAGAAGAAGACTACTGTTGTGTGCTGGGATTTCGCATAGGAAGAAAACGGATTATGTGGATTTTACTGGCAGCAGCATTGATAAGCATTGGCTGTATTTTAGTGGTGGTACCGGAGTTCGGGAAGGCAGACGGAGTGAGAACTTACCGTTACAATGCCCTTCCTTTAAAGTTTACCAGCGGACAAGTAAGAATTTTGGCAAAATCCGGTTATGTGGCATATGAAGGTGAAGTTTCCAAAGGAGCAGTGAGCGGCAAAGGAAGTTTGTACCGGAGTGACGGAAGTCTTGTTTATGAAGGAGAATTCCAGAATAACAAATATCAGGGAAAAGGCAAGTGCTACTATCAGGGAAATCAGCTGCAATATGAGGGGCAGTTTGTGAATAACCGATTTCAGGGTCAGGGAATTCTGTATCGGAAGGATGGAACAAAAGAGTACGAAGGAGCTTTTTCTTTTGGACAAAAGCAGGGAGAAGGCAAGCTGTATGGTGCAGGCGGTAAACTTATATATACGGGAAATTTTGTAAAAGACCGCATTAACTATCAGGAACTTTTAGGGAAATCCGTGACAGAAATGGCGCAGATGTATACAGGAAGCCGTGTGGTATATGAAAATGACAGTGAATATTGTGTTGCTATGGCAGACATTGATAGTATTTACATCAGCCCGGGTACAGTTAATACCTTAGAGCAGGAGGGAACTGTCAGGGGAGTTTATGTGCTGTCTTCATCTATTGTTCTTGAAGGGAGAGAATATAAAACCATTGGAGAACTGAAAAAGAAGTTTAAACTTATAAGCTATGAAGGAAATACTTCTCTGACCATGGCAGATGCAGTTGCAGTAAATGTGGCTTCCCAAAAAAAAGAAGTGTTAAGTGGGGCGGTTACCATGGATACTACGGCGGTGTTTGAGGATGTTATCACGGTAAACAGCGTGGATAATGCTTATCAGGCCTATGTATACCAATTAGAGGATGAGAATACGATATATACTTTTTTTTGCAGGGAAAAAGGAACCGGTTTTGATTTCTATTTGATGGAGCAAAAGTAAAGAAAGAGGGATAGTGTATGAAAAACGGAAAGATAAGAAATATACTTGCAGGAATTCTGAGTGTAATAATTATTACTGTTACAATATTTTCATACCCTATTCAGGGGCAGGCATTAGAAGGAAAGCAGCTGACCTTATCTCAGGCTAAAAGTCTGGCGGTGGCGGCAGATAAAAATTATCAAACAATTTATAATCGCATTACATTAAAAGAAATCAGATATGAGTCTGCAGTAAAGGCTGCCCAGATAAAGCAAAAGAGCAACAGTACATATAGTTGGTCGCCATTATTGAATTTTGAACTGCCCCAGCAGGCAGCACTGAAAGAAGAATATCAGTGGCAGTATCAGCCCATACAGTTGCAGAGCGAAATCAATTCTCTAAAGCACCAGCTTACCGATTGCTTGTATGAAGCAGAAAAGGAAACGGCAATTTTATATCTGCAGGCTTATGTTAGCCAGGAAAAGATTGTGCTGCTTGAGGAACAGCTGGAATTTTTGCAGGAGAATTTAAAACGGAACCGGGCAAATAGGGTTGTGGGTACCGGCACACAGTCACAGGTAGAAAGCACAGAACAGTCCATAGAAAGTATTAATAATAGTTTGGCTCTTCAAATGCGTACGTTGCAGACTACATTGGAAAAAATATCAGAACAGATAGACCTTGATGTGACGGAAGGCTATGTGCTTCAAAATCCTGTTTCAGAAATCAGTATACAAAGAGAGGATTTAGAGGAAATTATAGAACATACTCTGGAAAATGACCAGACATACTACGAGGCAAAATTGAAAGAATCTGCTGCTTACCTGTCACTTACTACAATAGAAGGGCTTATGCAGAGCAAATATGGTTCTGACATGGAGAACTTGCAGATATATGTAAATCAAGCAAAAAACGGAGAAGAGATCAATGAGGAAGCATTTCTGGCAAGTTATGATACTTTCCTGGAAAACATAGATTCCGCCTGGGAGGGCGAACAGGAAATATTATCAGTAAAGGTAAGTAAAGAATGGTTTCAGGGAACAGAGGGGTCTTTCTATTTAGAAGATGATCCCTACGCACTGTATTCGGCAGTTCTGGAATATAAAGAGGCATTGGCGGAAAAAGAAACAGCAGAAAAAGCACTGACAGAGCAGGTGCGGAAGGCTTATGAGACTTTGGTTACAGCCAGAAATGCATATGAGACAGCAAAGATGGCAGAAGAAACACTAGAATTGGATGTAGTCAGAGAAGAAGAGTTAAGCAGATTAGGAAAGAATAAAGCACAGGAAGAAAATACAAAGCAAGAAGAATACTTTCAATGCAGAATGGAGTGTTTTGAGGCACTGGAAGCTTATGGAACACAGCTGGAGGAATATAACCGTTTAACCTGCGGAGGCTTAGAGGATTTTGCAGAAAATAACGGTGCATATGCCGCAGAGATAGATGATTTGGTGGAAGGAGAAGTGTTGGCGGGAGCATATTATTCTATAGATTACCGGATTGAGGATAGGCTTTTTCTCTTTGGCATTCAGATACCTGAGAACTTCAGTGTTGGAATCACAGCCTATGAGCTTTATGTAAACGGAGTAAAGATAGGGGAAAAGACAGAGGTAGGAAGTCAGATTAAACATTTGGCATTGGATTTTGCACGGGTAGATCAGGCACAGGTATATTTGTATCAAGGCGAAGAATTATATTCTGTGTGTGAAATCAATCCTTATACCAGCAGAGGTACCTTGGAGATTACTAGCGGCTATCAATTAAAAAACGATGTAGAAGAGGAAGGCTTAAACAAAGAAACGCTAGCTTCTTTCTCTTATAAGACAGATAAGAATAAAAAAATTACTACATTGCATATAAACCCTAAGAGACAGGATATTGCTTACTACGCTCTGACAGTAAACGGCAGCTTTTTGTATTCAGAGGAACCGGTATCGGTGGAGGAGGATTACCAGTACATATCGGTACTTTCTGGTAATTTCGATGAGATAACTGTGTATTTTTACGACCAAGAAAAGAAATTGTTATATCAGGGAGAATTTGACACGTTACATAATTGTATATATCAAAAGGCTGAGGAATAGTAGAAGGAGATTGCTATGAAAAGAAAAACAGGAAGAAAAATAAGGAAAAAACTGGCAGTAGTTATAGTGGCAGGGTTGGTGACAGCAGCTTCCGGTTATACATATCTCTTGGCGAAGGCAGTGTTTCAGCGAGAAAATGCAGTGCATATACAAGCAGAATCCATTGAAAATTCCACATTGATCATAGGAACCCACTTAATCCATATCAGTGCAATGAATGACGAGCTGTATCATATTGCAGTAAAATCGGCAGAAAGGTCAGCTCAAAATGACATTTACTATAAGTCAGAGTTAGGAGAGGGAAAATGGTATAATATCAGCAGTGCTTCTACTCTTGGCGATATTACAGAAACAGACAAAGCAGTGTCAGATGAGAAAATAGAAGAATTACTGCTGACGCACCATACAAAGTCAGACGGAATTACTTATGATCTGAAAAAAAATATTGCGGTGTGTGTTTATGATATTGTGGATCCTTACGATTTAGAGAATTTAGAAGAATTGGAGCCGTTATGTAACCAGTATAGCCTGATGAAAGAACGTGAAAAAAATACAGATATGCAGACCAGCAATGGGAAACTTGTGGAAAAATTTTTAGAGCAGGATATAACCACAGAACAGACCAAGGTGTATGATGGACAGCTGGAAGCGTTACAGGCGTATTATACTAAAATGAAAAAAGAAGATGCAGCCAAAGAAAATATTGCTGTGGTGTTGAAAGTTATGGGAAAAGTAGATGCCTCCAGACGCAAAGAAGCATTGCAGACCATAAGCAAAGCCTTGGATGAACTGGAGGAAAATATCAGAGACATTTCTACCGTCAGTGAAAAGGAAGAGGTGCAGGCCTCAGAAATGTATGACGTGGATGAAGAACTTCTGGAAGCTTTACTGGAAAGTCAGGTAAAGGTGGAAGAAAGCCTGATTACTTACGATGGCAACAGTTTTGATGAGGGAACCACCAGAATGTCAAAGATGGAGTATGAACTGTCAAAAAGTCTGGTGCAGACTTGCGATACCAGTACATCTGAAAGTGATGAAACTGTAGAAAGTCTTATTCACCTATCTCATATTATGGAGGGGAGTGTGATAGCTCCGGTCAGTGAAGTGGAATTGTTGGATGAGCTTATAAAGGAAATGGAAGATGAGTATGAAGCAGTGCTTAAGAAAGGCGTTGGGGAAACCGATGATGAAAGTAATGTAGAAGCAAAGCGCAGTGAACTGCAATTTTATGTACAAAGCAAGGCAGAACGGTTAGAGTCAGAAGAAGAACAGAGCTTTTTAGAAGAATGCGTGGAAAAATCTTCTAAATTTCTGGAAGCAGTGCCGGAGGGCACCACAGGGGAAGCTATGCTTGCCAGTGTTCATCAGTACCAAAGCTGGCTTCAGGAATTAGTAACAAAATCTGCCGCAGGCAATGCCACATCCGAATTGCAACAGTGGCAAGAAGAAAAAGAAAAACTAGAAGAGCAGAAACTGTCTGCGTTAGATAATAACCAAGTGGAACAAGCAAAAAAAATCCAGGTACTGATTGATGAAAAAGTCAGTAAAATAGAGGCAGCGGAAAAGGAAATCAGTGATGAAATCAGTAAGTTAAATGAACAAAAGCAGCAGTTAGAAGCAGGAGAAGAATCAGAAGGAGAAGGGAGCAGCGAAGAAAAGATAGCAGATATTGAAAAGCAGATAGCATTGTTAAATGCAAAGCTTCCAGAGAATAGCACCACTTTGCATATACAGGAAGTTAAAAATAAGCTGCTGCAAATGATTGAGAATCACCAGATAATTGAGAACGATCAGAAAGAGGCCGCCATTAACGTGGAAGCTTTAGGGGCTTTGTTGGTCTCAGGTTCACAGACGGCGGGAGAAGCCTTAAAGGAGGTGTATCAGGCAATGGCGGCAGACACGTATCTTTCTGAAAGCAAAGTGTATGATACACTTATGAGCAAGATAGAGGAATTAGTGGCAGATAATCAGGTGGTTATAAATCAAAGCCTTATGAGCGAGAGGGAAGCCTTTCAGGCTTTAAAGAGTATTTTGGGAGATGATATCGGAAATTTATTTATGCAAAATTCCAATACGAATGATATGGAAGAAAATAGCGATGCAGATTCCACAGAACAGGATACAGAAACACAGATTGGATACCAATATATATACGATGCTTCAAAAGCAGATAAAACAGATCTGCAGGCGGCCATAGTTGCATTGGCTGATATGGTGGAACAGACGGAAAACACAGCTTTAGAGAATCTTGCCTTGTCTATGGCGCAGACGCTTTATGAGCAGGAAGAGGATATGGGTATCTTTTTATGCAAAAGCGAAGGGCTGGAAAAATTTGCACCGGTGTCTGAACTGGCTGATTATCTGGGATATCGTTATGTTTGGAGTGATACAAAGAAAACAGCTGCTATGTCTAAGGGAAGTACATATTATAGTTTTCAGGCATTTCGCAGAGACGTAAACAGAGGGGAAGGGCAAAGAGAGGAACTTCCGTGTAACGCTTTGTTCACCCAGCAGGTATACATATCTTTTACTTACATAGAACAAGAATTTGAGTGCAGAGTAATCGATGTGGGAAATACAGGATATGGGATTTTTGCAGACGAAGTTGTGCTGGAAAAAGCAGAGAAAATAGAGCAGCAGCTTTTAAAATAAAAGGATATGCAACGCAGAAAGAGGGAATCATATGGTGGGAGCAAAGCAGGAGATAAAAGTGGAAAGAAAAAAAGAAAACAAAATAGAAAATTGCAGCCGGCTGGATTTTGACTGTTATTTGGATGGGAATGCAGCGCTGGTAAAAAAGCAGTATGGGTGTATGGACGGACAAGGGGCTATAGATAAAGGAATGATGTTACGGTAGCAAACATTGACTTACGGAAAAGCCAATGCTATACTTTCCTTAATTCAGAAATTACCATAACAGTGTGTTAAAATTAAGTTTGTGATTGTATCTTTTAATATTGGCATTAACGTAAGGAAAAAGAGGAAAGGAAATGCAGGAAAGAAAAAAAGTACTAATTCTGGGAGAAGTACAGCAGGCAGGGGAGAAGATTCGGGATGTGCTGGCAGAAACAGAGTGGGAAATAGAGTATATGCTTTCTGCGGGACAGCAGTTAGAAGAAGTTTCAGAACAGTCATTTGATGTGGCGGTTTTAGAATTGTGCTCGGAAGAAAGTATACTTTTATTGCAGAATATAAAGAAGAATACTAGAAATCCTGTACTGGGCATTGTTACAGAGCAAAGGAAAGAATTGCTAAAAAGAGCTTTAGAACAGGGAATGGAAGATTTTGTGGTAAGTCCCCTCAATTCCTGGGAAATTTTAGCCCGCATGGAAAATTTAAGAAAACGTTGTATGACAATAAAATCAGATGTGTGTAAAATGAAATCTTTTTCCTTGGATAAGGTTCGGAGAAAAGTAGTTCTGAAGTCTTCCGGAGCGGCGAACAATATGATTGAGCTTTCGCATACAGAATATATGCTGTTGAGTATGTTTGTGGAAAACCAGAATGTGCTTCTTACATATAAAGATTTGTATAAAAAGGTATGGGACAGCGACAGTCTGGACGATGTGAGAACAGTGAAAGTACATGTTTCTAATCTGCGGAAAAAGATTGATCCCCAGGATATAGGCATTATCGCTAATGTGAGGAGGGCGGGGTATATATTTACAGATTTATAATGCAAAGGAGGAGGTAACATGGCATTTGTAGAATTTAAGGATGTGGCTAAGACATACAAAATGGGGGAAGTGGACATACATGCCCTACGGGGCGTAAATTTTGAAATAGAAAAAGGTGAATTCTGTGTGGTGGTTGGTGCTTCCGGGGCAGGAAAAACTACTATCTTAAATATAATGGGAGGTATGGATTCTCTGACTTCGGGTAAAGTCATACTGGATGGGGAAGAAATTTCATCATACAATAAAAAACAGCTGACGAAATATCGCAGATATGATGTGGGATTTGTGTTTCAGTTTTATAATTTGGTGCAGAATCTGACTGCGGTAGAAAATGTAGAATTGGCATCCCAAATCTGCAAAGATCCTTTAGATGCCATGACGATCATAGAGCAGGTGGGGTTAAAGGAACGTGCCCACAATTTTCCGGCACAACTATCCGGTGGGGAACAACAGAGAGTTGCCATTGCCAGAGCTATTGCAAAGAATCCTAAAATACTCCTGTGTGATGAACCCACCGGAGCTTTAGACTACAATACAGGAAAAGCAGTATTAAAGCTTTTACAGGAAACCTGCAGACAGGGTAAAAGGACAGTGGTAGTTATTACCCATAACCATGCGCTGACTGCAATGGCAGACCGCATAATCACTGTGAAAAACGGAACCATTGCCAGCATGGAAAAAAATGAACATATTGTTCCCGTAGAAGAAATTGAATGGTAGTGCAGGAGGGATAAAATGAAGTCGATGATGAGGAAAATCACCCTCCGGGAGATTAAGCAGAGTTTTGGCAGGTGGTTTGCCATTTTCGCTATTGTGGCTTTGGGTGTAGGTTTCTTTACCGGATTAAAGGTCACAAAGGAGGCAATGATTGCCACAGAATACAAATATTTAAAAGACCAGAATATGTTTGATGCCTATCTGATTTCTACGCTGGGTTTTACAGATGAAGATGTTGTTCAGATAGGAAAAGCAGAAGGCGTTGCCAAGGCGGCAGGAGGTTATGAGCTGGATGTGCTGTGCAGCAGCGGAGAGGACAACGAATATGTGTTAAAGGCACATTCGCTGACAGAAGGTATAAATGAGCCGGTGTTAAAGGCCGGAAGGATGCCTCAAAAGGCAAATGAATGCGTGATTGACTCCGGATTTATGGATGGTGAGGAAGCGCTTGGCAGTAAAATCCATGTGTCTGACAGCAATTCAGAAGATACAAAAGATATGTTAAAGTATCAGGAGTATGAGATTGTAGGTGTTGTGGACTCTCCCTATTATATGAATTTTGAACGAGGAACTACTTCCATTGGAAACGGAAGGGTGTCCGGCTTTTTTTATCTTTTAGAAGATGCTTTCGAGGCAGATTATTATACACAGATATTAGTAAAAGGAAATATAGATGAAAAATGCTATAGTGATGAATATAATAATGCGTTAGATGAATTAAAAGAAACCTTAGATAAAGCTACTGCGCAGCGGGTAAAGCTGCGGTTTGAAGATATAAAACAAGAGGCGTTGGAAGAAATTGCTGACGGGGAAAAAGAACTGGAAGATAAGAAGACAGAGGCAGAAAAAGAATTTGCAGATGCATGGCAGGAGCTGGAAGACGCCAGAATTCAGCTGGAAGATGGGGAAAAGCAGCTTAATGATGGGGAAGAGGAGATTGCATCAGCAAAGAAAGAACTTGCTCAACAAAAATCTCAGTTAGAAGCTCAGGAACAGACTTTGCTGGAAGCAAAAGCCCAGTATCCCTATGAATTTCTTCCTGAATATGCCCAGATTGAGCAAGGACTTGCCCAAGTGGAAGCCGGAAAACAACAGATTGCTTCAGCGGAAAGCACATTGGAAAATAGCAGCAGTGAGCTGGAAAGCAAAAAAGAAGAACTGGAAAGTGCAAGAAGAGAATATGAGGACGGCCTTAAGGAATATGAGGATTCCAAAGCGGAATATGAGCAGGAAATTGCAGATGCACAGGCAGAAATTGCAGATGCTAAACAGGAAGTGGCCGACTTGGAAGAACCGGATTACTATGTGCTTGGCAGAAATACCAATATTGGTTATGCCTGTTTTGAAAGTGATTCAGATATTGTCAATGGCATTGCCGATGTATTCCCTGTGTTCTTCTTTTTAGTAGCGGCGCTAGTGTGTATGACTACCATGAATCGTATGGTGGAGGAACAGCGTACTCAGATTGGGGTATTAAAAGCATTGGGATATGGTTCTGGAAAGATTATGAGCAAATATTTATTTTATTCCGGCAGTGCCGCTTGTATTGGTGGAGTATTTGGATTTTTTGCAGGCTCTGTTATATTTCCAACTGTAATATGGACGGCTTATGGAATCATGTATAGTATGCCGGAAATTGTACTGGTATTTAATATTGAATATGCAGTAATTTCACTGTTAGTGGCGTTGATTTGCTCCATGGGGACTACATACTTTACCTGCAAATATGAGCTGGCAGAAAATACAGCTTCTTTGATTCGTCCAAAGGCTGCAAAAAACGGCAAACGAATTATTTTAGAAAGAATTCCATTTTTGTGGAAAAGATTAAAATTTCTCCATAAAGTGTCCATACGAAATCTGATTCGTTATAAGAAGAGATTTTTTATGATGGTGATTGGTATTGGCGGATGTACTGCACTGCTTACTACCGGCTTTGGTATCCGGGATTCCATCATTAATATTGCTTCACAGCAATATGAGGAAATACAGATTTTTGATGTAGGTGTAACTTTTAAGGAAGACTGTCAGGGAGAAAGACGTGACTCGTTTTTAAAAGATGCGGAAAGATATTTGGAAAATGCGGTCTTTGCCATGGAAACTACAGTAGATATGGAAGTGGATAATAAGGTGAAATCGGTGAGCCTGGTGTGTATGGATGAAACACAGGAAATTGAAAACTGTTTTTCACTGCACACTGTAAAAGGAGAAAAAATTTCCTATCCGCAGCAGGGGCAAGTGGTGATTACAAATAAGCTGTCCCAAAAATACGGCCTGACTGTGGGGTCAACGATTACTTTGCGGGATGAAGATATGAATACTTTGCAGGTGGAAGTAAGCGGAATTTGTGAGAACTATGTGTATAATTATGTATATATTTCCAATACTACTTATAAAGAACAACTGAAAAAGGATGCAGAAATCAATACGGCATACGTGAATATTGTAACAGATATGGATATACATGAAGCAGCGGCGGAAATTTCGGACATAGATAATGTGACTGCCGTTAGTGTAAATGAAGATATTAAGGAGCGCTTTAGCGGCATGATGTCCAGTTTAAACTATGTGATTATCCTGATTGTAATCAGTGCAGGACTTTTGGCATTTATTGTACTGTATAATTTGACCAATATTAACATTACAGAGCGAATCCGGGAGATTGCTACCATCAAGGTGCTTGGCTTTTATCCGGGAGAAACTGCCAGTTATGTATTTCGGGAAAATATGATGTTAACTGCGATCGGCGCTGTGGTAGGGCTGGTATTAGGACGTTTCCTTCATGCCTTTGTAATGGCACGCATTGATATTGATATGGTCAGCTTTCAGGTACAGATTCTTCCGTTGAGTTATTTGTTCAGTTTTCTGCTTACCTTTGTATTTGCAGGATTTGTAGATGGTGTTATGTATTTTAAATTGGAGAAGATCAACATGGCAGAGTCTTTGAAATCTGTGGAATAAATATTTTATTAGCTGTGGAGTGGGAAAAGCAGCAATAAAATTTGTTGAATTATGTAAATTGATAGATTATACTATAAATAGCGAGGCAAAAGAAATGGGGGTGGCAGAAATGGATTTGTATGAAAGTATGAATGAATTTTTGGTGGGCATATTCCGGGAAATTATGGATATAGAAGAAAAGGCTATAATCACTTCGGAATTTAAAGATTTGACCAACAATGATATGCATATTATTGATGCGGTGGGTATCAAGGAAGAAAAGAATATGTCCGCTGTTGCGAAATCCCTCTCTGTTACTACCGGAACCCTTACCATTGCTATGAACAGCCTTGTGAAAAAGGGTTATGTGGAGCGTGTGCGAAGCCAAGAAGACAGAAGAGTGGTGCTCCTTTCCTTGTCGGAAAAAGGGAAAAAAGCCTATGAGCACCACAAAATATTTCATGAGAATATGATTAAGGCAACGGTAGATAAATTAACAGAAACAGAAAAAGAAATTCTGGCAAAAGCACTGGTGAATCTGAAAAGTTATTTTGAAGAATATAAAATTTCGTAATAGTCACCCATGTATTTTTCTAAGATAGAAAACGGTGCGGGTCCCATAGTTAAAATTATTTGATGAAAATTTTTTAAGTCCTGTGAGTCATCTTGAGAGAAGGCTTCCAGGGCCTTTTCTTTTAACTCGCAGAATTCCAAATAGCCAATATAATATTTCAAATAATTGGCAGGGGCTTCTAAGATGGCGGTTTGTATGGCACAGGCAGTGGCTTCTTCAGTGATACCGAACTGGGACAAAAATGACTTGATGTCTTCTAACTCCCAACCATCGTAATGGATGCCGATATCCAGCCTTGCATACAGAGAAAGGTTCAGAGTGTTGGTGTGCATATAATAAGTGGCCGATATATCATCCAGTCCATAGAGTCGGTAAGAATACATTTCTGCATAGGTTGCCCACCCTTCTGTGTAACCACCAAAACTCAACAAGGAACGGATGTTGGGCAAACCATTTTGTGTGGAATACACTGTTTGGTACAAATGCCCCGGATACCCTTCGTGAGCTAGTGTAGTAAACAGAGAAAGCTCTTTTAAATTAGAGGCAGGGTTTATGTAAATTACATTTTCAGAACTGTTATCAATTGGCGGTGTCAAGTAGAAGGCGGGACTGATATGTTCTGCCAGATTCTCATTTACATATTTTACCTGATAGTTTACATCCGAAAGGGCAGGAAAATCAGCGGCGATTTCATGACTTAAATGAAGAAGAATTTCTTCAGGGTTGTCATCAGAAAAGGAAGAAAGAGCTTCAGTGGCAATTTCACCGTTTTCTAAACAGGCTTTCAGGGAAAGCAGATCTGTTTTATAATATTTATTGATCAAGGTTTTCAACTCTGGAATACTTTTAGAAGAGCCGGTAGTTTCTGCTACCAGTGCTTCGTAGTAGGAAGTTCCGTTTTTCAGGTAACAGAGACCATTCTGATTATTGGAATAAGGTTTTAGTTCCTTTAGGGCAGAGATTAAGCTTTTGTAGGCAGGGATCACATGGCTGATAAAAGCCTGCATGTTTTGAGATTTGTATTCTAAGGCAAGGCGGCTGTCTAAATTTTGCATCTTATCAATTCGCTCATTAAATGTGGTAATCAACATATTTTCCGAAGGATTTTTCAAAAAATCCTCGCACTGTGATATAATAGCATCAGCAGCCTGCTCCGACATAAAAAGTCCGTTTCGTGCTTTCTGCTTTTCAAAAGTAATGATAGAATTGTAGTAGTCGTCCACTTGAGACAGCAGGTTCAAATATACAGGAATATCGGAGGTTTGATAAAATTCATACTCCGACAGCAAAATAGGAAGCTGTGCCTGAATTCCGGTTACAGAGCTTAAAGGTTCTCCATAATAATAGAATAAACGGTTAGATAGTATCTGATTAAAATGATATTTTAAAATATCATAAGTCATCCTGTCTTCTAACTCCAGAGAATCGTAGTCATACATATTGAGAATTTCTGTATATTCTTTTACACGTTTTAAATATTCCGTCTGATCTGCTGCATCATAGCTGCCCAGAGAAATCGCTGGAGAAGTAATGCCGTACTCTTTTGGATTTTTCAACGTATAATGCAAATTTAAGGTATTTTGCGAAATTTCTTCCCGGAATATCTGGTCGCACCAGTCTGAAAAGCAAAGGGAAGGTTTTTCCGGAGTCACCGATACTTCCGAAGCAGCACAGCTTGAGAAGAAGCAGAGGGAAAGACAGAGATAACAAAGCAATAATTTCAGGTACCGCAAGTGAAGGCCCCCTTTTTAGATACTATGGGTTGGGTGGGATGAGCGAATTCGTGGTGAGAGATTGTACCCATGAGTGGGTGTTCTCCCGGTAAATAATTGGTGATATCCAGTGTAAAAGCACCAAAACAGGCATATTGCCTAAAAGATTTTGAGGCTGGAAGTATTCTTGCAGGCTGCAAGGTTAAAGAAAGGCTATATGGCACCGACCCATTTTTTTATAATATATGAGATATAGTTGCGGTTTTATGTTAGGTACTTGTGGGGCGCCCGTTACTATTATAAAATGAAGGAGAATGATATATGCAGGATTTTTATGATGGAAACAGCTTTGAAGCCTATAAATATTTAGGTGCTCATCTATTGCCGGAAGGGCAGGGTACCGTATTTCGGACTTTTGCGCCTAATGCAGCAAAGGTGGCAGTGATTGGGGAATTTAATGATTTTAAAGAAACTTTCTTAAAACCTGTATACGATGGAAATTTTTATGAAGGAGTGATACCGGAGGCAGCGGAAGGAATGCGGTATAAGTACCGGATTTATAAAAATGACAGGGAATTTTGTGATCACTGCGATCCCTATGGATTTGGAATGGAAGTCAGACCGGGGCATTGTTCGATAATTCGGGATTTAACATCTTATCAGTTTGAAGATGAAGCATGGATTGCAGCAAGGAAGGATAGCAAGAAAAATCCAGTCAATATTTATGAGGTTCATTTGGGAAGCTTTCGAAAGAAAAAGGATGGTTCATGGTTTACTTATGAGGAATTAGCGGAAGAATTGGTAGCTTATGTGAAACAGGAAGGATATAATTATGTGGAATTTATGCCTCTTGCTGAGCATCCCTTAGATGAATCGTGGGGATACCAGAATACGGGATTTTTCAGTCCTACAGCAAGATATGGCACGGCGGTCGGATTAAAAAAACTGGTAGATTCCTGCCATCGGAGCGGAATAGGTGTAATCATGGATTGTATGATGGCGTGCTTTGCCATTGACAATTATGGGCTGGCAGATTATGATGGACAGCCTTTGTATGAATATCCTCACAAAGATGTGGCGGTCAATGAATGGGGAAGCTGCAATTTTATTCATTCTAGAGGGGAAGTCAGAAGTTTTCTGCAGTCGGTGGCAAATTACTGGCTGGAGGAGTACCATTTTGACGGTCTGCGTTTTGGAAATATAAACCGATTGCTCTATTGGCAGGGAGATAAGCACAGGGGAGTCAATGGAAGTGCCATTGATTTTGTGAAACGTATGAATCAAGGAATACGAAAACGTTTTCCTCATTGTATTTTAATGGCGGGAAATACGGATGGTTTTCCAAAGATTACAAAAGAAATTTCTCAAGGGGGGCTGGGATTTGACTATAAATGGGACAGTAATTGGGTGGAGGATATATTGAAATATATGGCATATTCACCACAAATGCGTAAAAAGCAGTATTATATTCTCCCTTTTTCCATGGTGTATTTCTACGATGAGAGTTTTATGCTGGCATTGTCCCACGATGAAGCGGCTCACAGGCAGACTAGTGTTTTTCAGGGGATTTATGGAGAAACACAAGACAAATTTGCTCAGGCCAGAGTAATGTATATGTATATGTATGCCCATCCGGGCAAAGTGTTGAATTTTATGGGAAATGAGTTTGCACAGAGTAAAGTGTGGAGTGGGAAAGAGGAACTTTCCTGGGAACTGGAAGATCAGGAAGAACCAAAGAAGCTTCAATATTTTTTTAAAAAGCTAAACGAGTTATATGTAAGAGAATCTGCCCTTTACGAAAAGGATTATGAAGAAGAGGGGTTTTCCTGGCTGGATTGTCAAAAGAACGGAAACTGTATGTATGCACTTCAGAGAAAGGGAAGTTCAGAGGTTGTTTACTGCGTATTCAATTTTGATCAGGAATCGGTAAAGGATTATGTTTTAAATGTGGGAGAAACAGAAGCTGTGCAGGTGATTTTCTCTAGTGACTGGGACAGCTTTGGGGGCGGTACAAAACAAGAAACCATGTGGCTTGCTGCTGAAAAAAAGGCAGGAGGAAACCAGTTGATACTGGATGTTCCGCGGTATACGGCGTTGTACTTAAAAAAGAAATAAACAGAATTTCTCCTAAGAGAGGCAAAGTATGATATACGAAAATATAGAATTATTTCAGCAGATTGCAGACAAGGCAATAGAAAAATATGATGTTCCTATAAAAGCTTGTGCAAGGTTAATGCAATTTTCGGAAAATGCTACTTATCTGATATATGAAGAGAATAGTGGGCAAGAGCTGGGGGTACTCCGCATTAGCCGTCCGGGTTATCATACAATAGAAGAATTAGAAGCGGAAATTGTATGGATTCAGGAAATCCGCAAAACTACGGATCTACATGTAACAAAGCCTATCACTGGAAAAGACGGTGAATATATTCAGAGGATTGTGGCAGCAGATTCCAAAGAATATTTTTGCATTATGACTCAATACCTTACAGGAATAACACCGGATGAAAATGATGAGCGTGCAGTAAAGAAACAATTTAATCAGTTAGGGGAGATTACTGCTAAGCTTCACAGACAGACACAGATGTGGAATGGCGCAAAAAAGCTTCAGAGGATTCACTGGAGTTATGATAACATGATTGGAGCGACTCCTATATGGGGCAAATGGCAGGCGGCAGCGGATTTGACACAGGAAATGATAAAGACCCTGACGCAAACCTCTCAGGTCATAAAAAAACGTTTGGAGCAGTTTGGCAGAACAAAAGATAATTACGGGTTGATCCATGCAGACTTAAGGATTGCCAATCTGGTGGTAGAGAGTGAGCAGGTGAAAATTATAGATTTTGATGACTGTGGTTTTGGATGGCATCTACATGATCTGGCATCTGCCATGAGCTTTATTGAAACCAAACCTATTATGCCGGAATTAGTAGAGGCTTGGCTTACTGGATACCGGAAAATACTGCCTTTAAACGATATTGAATGTCGTGAGATTGACACTTTTATTATGCAGAGAAGGCTGCAGCTGATGGCATGGATGGCAAGCCACAGCGAATCCACACCAGTTCAAAAATTAAATGATGGATTTACGGAAGGAACAGTGGAATTGGCAGAAACATATCTGAGGAAATTTGGAGTCTAAACTGCTGCCAAGAAAAATCTTTTTCTTATTCTGTACATTGACTTTAAAGAAATCCCATTGTATAATTGAATGATTGAATATAGTCTGAAGCTAATAGCTTGCTTGTCTCTAAAAAACCAACACATGCTTAACTGACAAGTAAGCTTACTTTTATTATTACTTATTTAAAGGAGGAACTATTCTATGGCAGTGAAATATGTCTTCGTGACAGGGGGCGTAGTATCTGGTCTTGGCAAAGGTATCACCGCGGCATCTCTCGGACGCCTTTTAAAAGCAAGAGGATATAAAGTTACCATGCAGAAATTTGACCCTTATATTAATATCGATCCGGGTACCATGAATCCAATACAGCACGGCGAAGTGTTTGTTACGGATGATGGTACAGAAACAGACTTGGATTTAGGTCACTATGAACGTTTTATTGATGAAAGTTTGGACAAGAATTCTAATGTGACCACAGGAAAGGTTTACTGGTCTGTTCTTCAAAAGGAACGCAGAGGAGATTTTGGCGGAGGAACTGTTCAGGTAATTCCTCATATCACCAATGAAATTAAGAGTCGTTTTTACCGTAACTTTACAGATGAAGACACCATTATTGCCATTATTGAAGTAGGAGGAACTGTTGGTGATATTGAGAGCCAGCCGTTCTTAGAATCTATCCGTCAGTTTCAGCATGAGGTGGGACATGAAAATGCAATCCTTATTCATGTAACTTTAATTCCTTATCTTCGCGCTTCAGGTGAGATGAAGACCAAGCCTACTCAGGCCAGTGTAAAGGAATTACAGGGCATGGGAATTCAGCCGGATATTATTGTTTGCCGTTCTGAACTTCCATTAGATAATGGAATAAAGGACAAGCTTGCATTATTCTGTAATGTACCCAATAATCATGTATTACAAAATCTGGATGTGGAATATTTGTACGAAGCGCCGCTTGCTATGGAAGAAGAGCGTCTGGCGCAGGTGGCATGTGAATGTTTACATTTAGACTGCCCGGAGCCGGATCTTACTGACTGGAAAGATATGGTGGAGGCATTAAAACACCCAAATAAAGAAGTAAACATTGCATTGGTTGGTAAATATATACAGCTTCATGATGCGTACATCAGTGTAGTAGAAGCTTTGAAGCATGGAGGAATAGCGGAACGTGCTACAGTAAATATTAACTGGGTGGATTCCGAAACAGTGACGGATGAAAATGCCGCAGAAATTTTAGGGGATGCAGATGGAATTTTGGTTCCGGGCGGCTTTGGTGACAGAGGTGTGGAAGGAAAAATTTCCGCTATTCGTTATGCCCGTGAAAATAAAGTTCCATTCCTTGGCTTATGCCTTGGAATGCAGCTTTCCATCGTAGAGTTTGCAAGACATGTATTGAACTATAATGATGCCCACAGTGTGGAATTAAAGCCGGACACCACACACCCAGTGATTCATTTGATGCCGGATCAGGATGGTATAGAAGATATAGGAGGAACCTTAAGACTTGGTTCCTATCCATGTGTACTGGATCGAACCTCCAAGGCATATGAAGTCTACGGTCAGGAAACTGTACATGAACGCCATAGACATCGCTACGAAGTAAACAATGATTACAGAACAGCCTTAACAGAAAATGGAATGAAACTTTCTGGTTTATCACCGGATAAGCGCATTGTGGAAATGATTGAATTAGTAGATCATCCTTGGTTTATTGCTACTCAGGCACATCCAGAATTAAAGTCCAGACCAAACAGACCCCATCCGTTGTTTAAAGGGTTTATTGAAGCAGCGGTAGCAAATAAGAAAAAATAAAATGTATGGAGATAGGTACACCTATCTCCTTTTTTAAAATGAAAAGTGTTAAAGAAAAAAGGAGAATCAGATATGGAACGATTACAACAGCAAATGGAATTTATTGCAGAAGTGGATAAACTAAAGAAAATAGGAAGACAGTCTTACTTAACAGACAGTTCAAGAAAGGAAAATGATGCAGAGCATTCATGGCATTTAGCAATGATGGCAATTTTTTTGTCTGAATATGCAAAAAAAGATGTTGACGTGCTCCGGGTAATTTCCATGGTTTTAATCCATGATCTGGTGGAAATAGATGCCGGGGATACCTATGCATACGATACGGAAGGTAATAAGTCAAAACGTGCCAGAGAAGAAAAGGCTGCAGATAGGATTTTTAATATTCTTCCCAAGGATCAAGCAAAAAAGGTACGCGACCTGTGGGAAGAATTTGAGGCAAATGAAACTCCGGAAGCTAATTTTGCCAATGCGCTGGATCGTTTGCAGCCAATTATGCTGAACCACAAAAGTGATGGAAGGGCATGGGCAGAACATGGAGTGGCATTACCTCAGATATTATCCAGAAATGTCAATATTGAAAAAGATGCACCAAAGCTTTGGAACTATGCTTTGGAAAATTACATTAAGCCTAATGTAGGTAATACTATTAAAGCAGACGAGACTATAACAAATTAATTGACGGAATAAGGCACAATCTTAAAAAGTCAGAAATTATAAAAAATTAATAATTATAGATTGATATTTTCTTGTTGTCCATGTATAAATATGATAAAATAGAAAGGAAAATGATAGTAATGGTGGGGAAGTATAGATCCTGCCACAGCGTAATATAAGGAGGTATCATATATGGCAAGATTTACATTACCTAGAGATTTGTATCACGGAAAAGGTTCCTTGGAGGAATTAAAAAATCTAACAGGTAAGAGAGCGATTGTAGTAGTAGGCGGGGGTTCCATGAAACGTTTTGGATTTCTTGACAGGGCAGTGGGGTACTTGAAGGAAGCAGGCATGGAAGTGGAACTGTTTGAAAATGTAGAACCAGACCCAAGTGTAGAAACTGTAATGCGTGGGGCAGAAGCAATGCGGAAATTTGAACCGGACTGGATCGTATCCATGGGCGGGGGGTCACCTATTGATGCGGCAAAGGCTATGTGGGTTTTTTATGAATATCCGGAAACATCCTTTGAAGACCTGATTACACCTTTTAATTTTCCAACACTTCGTACAAAAGCAAAATTCTGTGCTATTCCGTCCACTTCAGGGACAGCCACAGAAGTAACAGCATTTAGTGTTATCACAGATTACAAGAAGGGAATTAAGTATCCTTTGGCTGATTTTAATATTACACCGGATGTGGCGATTGTAGATCCGGACTTGGCGGAGACTATGCCGCAGAAGCTGACAGCACATACTGGTATGGATGCTCTGACACATGCTATTGAAGCGTATGTATCTACATTACACTGTGATTACACAGATCCCTTGGCTATGCATGCAATCAAAATGATACATAATGATTTAAAGAAATCTTATGACGGAGATATGGAAGCGAGAGATAGAATGCACAATGCACAGTGCTTAGCAGGCATGGCGTTTTCTAATGCGCTGTTAGGTATTGTACATTCTATGGCACACAAAACCGGTGCGGCATACAGTGGCGGTCATATTGTACATGGCTGTGCCAATGCGATGTATCTTCCAAAAGTTATACAGTTTAATGCAAAGAATCCAGAGGCGGCAGAGCGTTATGCAGAAATTGCCAGAGCAATTGAGTTAAAGGGAGACTCCACAGAAGAATTGGTGGCAGAAATTAAAGCGATGAATGTATCTCTTGATATTCCGTCAGGAATTAAGGACTATGAAGGCGGCATTATTGATGAAAAAGAATTTTTGGACAAATTATCACAGGTAGCAGAAAATGCCATTGGTGATGCATGTACAGGATCAAATCCAAGAATACCTACACAGGAAGAAATGGAAGGTCTGCTGAAAGCATGCTTCTACGGAGAAGATGTAAACTTCTAAAATAATATAATAGAATGCAGAAAACGGAGAATTTAGTCTCCGTTTTTTTGTTTATTTCAATGGGAATGCTGCTACCCTGAGCTGTTCATGAAATGCTGCAGGGCTGTACTGTAACTGTCACAGCAAAATTCTGATGTACTCCCTTGCAAACTCTACACATATAAATTATAATGGAACAGTTAGAAAGCATTCACCACACCTTAAGGAGTCGGAATATGGATTATAATGAATTACGTAAAACTTATAAAGAGTTTATATATAAATCTTATAGCATAGAAGAAACAGAAGAAAAAATCAGAGTGACTTACAATTTTGAAATTGTGGGGTTGTCAGAATTTACCCCTTGCTGGGAATTTCCTAAAAAATCTGGTATGGGGGAGATTGCTAAGAATAATGCTTTATTCAAGAATATGGTGTTTTCTCTTGGAATGGTGGAATTGATAAGTTATTGGAAGATTTCCTGTGCACCACTTGTGAGGGTAAAGGCGGGTACATTAGAGGAGGAGCAGATAACATGGTGGAAGGAGTTATATTTCCATGGTCTGGGCGAGTTTTATTATACAAATGGTATTGAAGTGGAACCGGAGGGGTTCATGGAAATTGTATCAGAGGGAGCTGCACCTGTCGGCGTATACATTACAAAGGAAAATTTGAAGGGATGTATGGTGCCGATTGGCG
Organism: uncultured Eubacteriales bacterium; assembly: GCA_949289145.1. Taxonomy (GTDB): domain Bacteria; phylum Bacillota; class Clostridia; order Lachnospirales; family Lachnospiraceae; genus RUG11237. Next base: position 32,734 of record CASEML010000074.1, read on the forward strand.
GAGGTAAGGACTCGGCAGTGACTTTAAGTCTACTAAAAGAACAGAAGGATCATAATTACTGTTATATTATCAATCCGCGTGGGGCAACTTTAAACACTGTAAAATCAGGCGGTTATAGCCAAGATAAAATCATAGCGGTGAAACGTACTTTGGATAAGCGTATGATAAATCTTAATAAGAAGGGTTTTTTAAATGGACATACACCATTTTCAGCCATTGTGGCATTTTCAGCCACCATTGCGGCGTATATGAATGACTTAAAATATATTGTTTTATCCAATGAATCCAGCGCCAACGAAAGTACGGTAGCAGGCAGTACGGTGAATCACCAGTATTCTAAGAGTTTTAAATTTGAAAAGGATTTTCATACTTATGAAGAAACTTACATAAAGAGCGGAACCTATTATTTCAGTATGCTGCGTCCTTTAAGCGAATTTCAGATTGCAAAGCAGTTTGCGGAATGCAATGAATATCATGATATTTTCAGAAGCTGCAACGTAGGAAGTAAGGAAGATATCTGGTGCGGGCATTGTTCTAAATGTCTGTTTGTGTTTTTGATTTTGTCGCCGTTTTTAAGTCAGGAGCGGCTGAAGGAAATTTTCGGTGCAGATATGATGAATGATATGACAATGTTAGATACCATGAAACAGTTAATTGGTCTGTCGCCGGAAAAGCCTTTTGAGTGTGTGGGCAGCAGAGATGAGATTAATACTGCTATCTGCTTAACCATTGAGCAATTAGAAGCACAGGGGAAGAAGCTGCCGAAATTACTGGAATATTATAAAGCAGAAGGTCTTTATGAGCGGAACAAAGACAGAGAACAATATTACTTTACGTTTTATGATAAAGAGAATCTGTTACCGGAAGAATTTGATATCATATTAAAAGAAAAGTGTTACCAATAAACGGTTGCATGGGAGGCAGCAAAATGTTAGAAACTATGAAAAAGTGTATAAAAGACAAGAATGTGCTAATACTGGGATTTGGACGGGAAGGGAAGTCCACCTATCACATGATACAGCAGGTAAAGGGCTATGCAAGCCTTGGCATTGCTGATTTGAATCCTGTGGCAGAACCGTTGGAAAACAATGTTACAGTGATTACAGGAGAGGACTATCAAAAATTCTTAAACAGGTATGATGTGGTTTTTAAAAGTCCCGGTATTGTGTTGGAGCAGGATATTGGCGCCTATACCTGTACAATCTTGTCTCAGACAGAAATGTTTTTTCGCAGATTTCGCAGCCAGATTATTGGAATTACAGGAACCAAGGGAAAGAGCACTACTACCACATTGCTGTATCATGTGCTGAAGGAAGCGGGAAAAAAATGTGTATTGGCAGGAAATATTGGAATTCCGGCATTTGATATTGCGGAGCAAGTGGAAGAAGATACGATAATCTGTTTTGAAATGTCCTCCCATCAGCTGGAATATATGACAGTATCTCCAAAAACCGCAGTACTGATGAACATTCATGAAGAACATTTAGATCATTATGGAACTATGGAAAAATATGTGGCAGCCAAGGAAAATATTTATCGTAATCAAAAGGCAGGAGATCTGCTAATCTGTAATGTGGATATATTGCCTAAAGAAGGTACCTGCGCTGCTCATGTAATTTCTATAGGGTATGAAGGAAGTAATAGTGATATTGTGGTAGCAGACAATAGAGTTTGCTATCAGCAAAAAACTTATGAAATACCTACAGAAGAAATCAGTTTAATCGGCGTACATAATTATTATGACATTGGCGTGGTTTATGGGCTGATTCAGGAATTTCACATAGATGATGATATGTTTACCGAGGCATTAAAGAACTATGAGCCCTTACCTCACAGATTACAGTATATCGGTATGGTAAATAATATAAAATATTATGATGATTCTATTTCCACCATATGTGACACTACTATTCAGGCGTTGACCAGTTTAAAGGATGCAGATACAGTACTTATCGGAGGGATGGACAGAGGAATTGATTATCAGGAATTGATTTTGTTTTTAAGCCATCATTCCATTCCCAATATTATTCTTATGGAGGCCACAGGACGGAGGATTTTGTCGGAAATAAAGTCAGACTATCCGGATTTTAAGGGGTTGGATAGAATTCACTTGGTGGAACATTTAGAAGATGCAGTGGCACTGGCAAAGAAGATAACCGGAGAAGGAAAGAGCTGTGTTATGTCACCGGCAGCGGCAAGCTATGGAATCTTTCAAAATTTCGAAGAACGAGGAGAAGTTTTTGCGAAATTAGTGCATAGTAAATAAGAAGGAGAAAATTTATGATGATATTAGCTGCAGCGGCAACTGCATGGTTTATAGCACAGGCAATTAAAATGATATTGTCTTTTATAGAAAACAAGCGAATCGATTGGTCTTTGGCCACTGCCTCCGGCGGCATGCCCAGCTCTCATACTGCCTTTGTAATTGCGGCTACTACCATGATTGGAAAGTTAGAGGGTATGGAATCTTCTATGTTTGCTTTGGCAGTAGTGCTGTCCATTGTGGTAATGTATGATGCCATGAACGTAAGACGGGCGGTGGGCCATATGGGACAAACCTTAAACCAGATTATCAATAACATCAACAAATCAGGAAAAGTCAATGTAGAAAACGTAAAAGAAATTCTAGGACATTCACCGTTGCAGGTACTTGCCGGATTGGTGCTTGGACTGGTTGTGGGAATGGCGTTTTAACAGTAATTTCAGTTGGTTGTAATTATTAGCTTTACATATTAATTCATCTGTGGATGTTGTCAGTCCACAGCCCATGCCAGTCTCAGACTGTTATGGGCGTCCTGCCAAACAACAAACCTGAAATGTTAAAAAAAATCACAAAAATATGAAAAAAGTATTGACAAAAAGCAAATTGTGTTATAGACTAGAATAGTCGCTGGTGAGGCGAGAGGAAGATGCAAAGTATGCCCAGATAGCTCAGTTGGTAGAGCAGAGGACTGAAAATCCTCGTGTCACTGGTTCGATTCCGGTTCTGGGCATTTGTCCAGAATAACTAAATACGTGCGGGTGTAGTTCAATGGTAGAACACTAGCCTTCCAAGCTAGATACGTGGGTTCGATTCCCATCACCCGCTTTGCAATAAGTTTTTGCTAAAATTACAGTTTGCGATAGTGGCTCAGTTGGTGGAGTACAACCTTGCCAAGGTTGGGGTCGCGGGTTCGAGTCCCGTCTATCGCTTAAGAGGATTTCGATGTTCGAAATCCTCTTTTTATTTACTGTAATCTAAAAAATGGTGAAAGGAAATTTTATGGAAAAAACAGAAAAAGACTATATAAATATCGTCTATGCATTAGGTGATGAATATATAGAAAATTATTACTGCAGCGCTAAAGATGATACATATGAGGCAGTTAGAAACAGAAAGCCTCCATTGTTTTGTATACCTCCAAAGGGAACATATTCAGAAAATTTTGCGCAGTATGTGAAACATATGGTTGTGCGGGAAGATCAGGGTATACTAACAGAAAAATTAAGTTTATCATACATAAAAGGCCATTTAACAGAAACTAATCGAAAAGTTGCGATAGAATACAGGGGAATGTCATTGGGAGAAAAACGCTGGTATCGGATTCTAGTGATTTTTGTGGATACAGACGAAAAAGGTGAGTTGGAGCATTTTATAGTTGCTTTTCAGGATATTGATAAGGAAAGAAAGGAATTTTCACAACAGCTGTTGGAACGAAATGAGGCATTGCAGACGGCTTATGATGCAGCTAATTATGCAAATCAGGCAAAATCTGATTTTTTGTCCCAAATGAGTCATGATATCAGAACGCCTATGAATGCCATTATGGGAATGACTGCAATTGCCGGAACCCATTTGGACGATAAAGAGAGGATACAAGATTGTCTGGGGAAAATTACGGTATCCAGTAAGCATTTATTATCACTTATTAATGAAGTACTTGATATGAGTAAAATTGAATCGGGAAAAATGGATTTAACAGAAGAAGCTTTTAATCTGACAGATTTGATTAACAATCTGTTGGATATGGTAAAAGTACCAATTCAGGAAAAGAAACATAAGCTTCGGGTGAATATGCATGATATAAAGCATGAACAGGTTATAGGTGACAGTCTGCGGATTCAGCAGGCATTTGTAAATATTATGAGCAATGCAGTAAAATATACACCGGCAGAAGGGATAATTTCGTTAGATATTTCCGAAAAGGAAAGCAGCCGTGTAAATGCAGGCTATTATGAATTTGTTTTTGAAGACAATGGAATCGGAATGAAACCGGAGTTTATAGAACATATTTTTGAACCATTTGTACGTGCTGAGGATACTAGAGTAAATAAGATTCAGGGAACAGGTCTTGGTATGTCTATTGCCAGAAGTGTGGTGCGGATGATGGATGGAGATATTAAAGTGGAGAGTGTTTTGGGTAAAGGAAGCCGCTTTACGGTAAATATATTTTTAAAGCTTCAGAATCCAGAGGAGGCTTCTGTGAAGAAAACAAAAGAAAATACCTTAGAGATTTTCCAAAATAATGAATTTTCGGGAAATCGGGTGCTTCTTGTGGAGGATAATGAACTGAATCGGGAGATTGCAGCGGAAATATTGACTACAGCAGGATTGGCTGTGGAAACTGCAGAAAATGGAAAAGAGGCAGTAGATATGGTGGCTGCATCTGAAAAAGATTACTATCAGATGATATTTATGGATATTCAAATGCCGGCAATGAATGGATATGAAGCGGCAATTGCCATTCGCTCTCTGGACAGAGAGGATTTGAATTGCGTTCCCATTATTGCCATGACTGCAAATGCCTTTGCGGAGGATGTGGAACATGCAAGAAATTGCGGTATGAATGAGCATATTGCAAAACCATTAGATTTTGGCAGGCTAATGCAGACAATGCAACGTTGGATGAGTGTAGAAAAATAAATATTAAAATAAAAGGTTGAAAAGCAGGAGAAAACATATGAAAAAGCGGAAGGCAGATTATTGCTTGTACTTATGTACTGACAGGCATACCAATGGAAAATTGGATTTTTTGCAGATAATAGAACAGGCATTGCAGGGTGGCTGTTCTGTAGTGCAGCTGCGAGAAAAAGAATGTGATACCAGAGAATTTTATCAGCGGGCAACAGATATAAAAACAGTAACAGACCGATATCATATTCCGCTGATCATTAATGACAGAATTGATGTATGTATGGCAGTAGATGCTGATGGGGTACATTTAGGACAGGAAGATTTGCCAGTCAGGGAAGCAAGAAAAATTTTGGGAGATGAAAAGATTATTGGAGTTTCTGCCCATAATATAGAAGAAGCACTTAAGGCATGGAAGGAGGGTGCCGATTATTTAGGAGTAGGTGCAATTTTTGGCACAAAGACAAAGAAAAATACGGTAGATACTTCTATAGAAACATTAAAGGAAATATGCTCACGAGTGCCAATTCCCGTAGTTGCGATCGGAGGTATTTCTGCAGATAATATAGTACAGCTGAAGCATACAGGAATCAACGGTGTTGCCGTAGTATCTGCCATTATGACGGCAGAAGAGCCAAAGAGGGCAGCCGCAGAACTATTAATAAAAGTAAGGGAAGTGCAGAATGAAGGAATTTAAGGGCGCAATTTTTGATTTAGATGGAACCATTTTGGATTCTATGTGGGTCTGGGAACAGGTGGATGTTAACTTTTTAGGGAACCGGGGGATTTCGGTGCCCAAGGATTATGCCAAAGAAATTTCTGCCATGAATATTATGACAGCGGCGGAATATACCATAGCCAGATTTGGTCTGCCGGAAACGGCAGAACAGGTGGCAGCAGAATGGTATGGCATGGCTATGAAAGAATACGCAGAAGATGTTCAATTAAAAACGGGTGCCCGTGAGTATATGGCATATTTAAAGGCAAAGGATGTGAAGCTTGCTGTGGCAACTTCATCACCTCGGGAGTTATTTCTTCCGTGTTTGGAAAACAATGAAATTTTTGAGTTTTTTGATGTAATTGTAACCACCATGGAAGTGGAAAGAGGAAAAGATTTTCCTGACGTGTATGAGGAGGCTGCAAGGAGGATCTCTTTGAAGCCTTCCGAATGTATGGTGTTCGAGGATATATTAAAAGGAATCAAGGCGGCGAAACGGGGCGGATTTTACGTGGTGGCGTTGGAGGAGGACCATGCGATAGAAGACAGACAGGAAATAAAGCAGGTATCCCACAAATACATAAAGGATTTTGAAGAGATGATGTAAGATAAGGAAGGAATCTGGTATGAAAAGTGTACTTACCATTGCTGGCAGTGATAGCAGCGGCGGAGCAGGGATTCAGGCAGACATAAAAACACTTACCATGCATAGAGTATTTGCCACCAGTGTCATTACTGCAGTGACGGCGCAGAATACTTGTGGTGTGGCCAGAGTGGAATTTCTGTCACCGGAGATGATTGAGAGTCAGCTTATCAGTGTTATGGAGGATATATTTCCGGATGCAGTGAAGATTGGAATGGTTGGCGGGAAAGAAAATGTGGAAATCCTTGTGAAAATGTTGAAAAAGTATCAACCAAACAATATTGTTGTGGATACGGTGATGGTTTCCACCAGCGGAAAGAGGCTGTTAGAAGAAAGCGCGATGGAATTATATATGAAAGAACTGCTTCCTCTGGCTCATGTGATTACACCCAACATACCAGAGGCAGAGGTGTTGACTGGCAGAAAGATAGTAAGTGAAGAAAGCAGAAAGTTGGCGCTGCGAGAAATGACAGACAGATATTCCGCAGCGGTACTTATAAAAGGAGGGCATGGAACAGAGAATGCAGATGACTGGCTGGCAGTGCAAGGCAATATGATCCGTTACCCGGGCAGGCGGGTTCATAATCCCAATACTCACGGTACGGGTTGTACCCTTTCCTCTGCTATTGCTGCAAATTTAGCACTGGGCTGTCCATTGGAGGATAGCGTGGCAAAGGCGAAAGAATATGTTACTGGCGCAATTAAGGCAGGGTTGGTAATGGGACATGGAAATGGTCCCTTAAATCATATGTGGTATGGTTAAAAATGAAAAAAGTGGCTGGTTACAAATGTACACTGCTGTGGTATGTTAAAAGATAAAATAGGACGATAGAGAGGATACCGGAAATTATGAAACGACAAAAAAGAATTGCAGTGATTAATGATGTAACCGGTTTTGGCAGGTGTTCAGTTGCAGTTGCCCTGCCGATAATTTCTGCTATGAAGATACAATGCTGCCCGTTGCCCACTGCCATATTATCTGCCCACACAGCTTTTCCCAATTTTTTTCTAAAGGACTTTACCCCGTATATGGATCGTTATATGGAACACTGGAAGTCTCAGAATCTTGAATTTGATGGGATTTCCACAGGATTTTTGAGCTCAAAAGAACAGATTTCACAAGTGATACATTTTTTTGAATTGTTTAAAACAGAAGATAATCTAGTATTGGTGGATCCAGTTATGGGAGATTACGGCAGGCTGTATAGTTCCTATACGGATGAAATGTGTGACGAAATGAAAAGGCTGGTTCCATACGCAGATATTTTAACGCCAAACCTTACGGAGGCATGTCGGCTGCTGGACATACCTTACCAGGAAGCAGATTTATCAGACAGGGGGCTGCTTGCTATTTGTGAACAGTTAAGCCAGATGGGGCCGGAAAAAATTGTAATTACGGGTCTTCAGTGGGAAAATAAAATTACAAATTATCTGTATGAAAAAGGGAAAACTTCTGAAAAGATAGTGGTTGATAAGATTGGAAAAGATCGTTCGGGAACAGGAGATGTGTTTACTTCTGTGGTTTTTGCAGATATAATCAACGGTAGTGATTTTCACGGCGCTGTGCAGAAAGCGGTGGAATTTATTAATAAGGTAATTGAATTTACGGAGGATTTGGGTACACCGGAACATTTCGGACTGTGTTTTGAAGAATTTTTAACAGAGCTTAAATAGGAGGATTTACAATGATTTTATATGCGGTAAAAAACGGAACATATTATAACATAGATACATTTAAGCAGGATTTATCCGATATGGAGACTCAGGGCTTTGCGAAAAAAATATATATTAATATCACCAATAGATGTAATTGCGCATGTACTTTCTGTCTTCGTAATACCAAAGAAATGAATGAGCATAACAACTTGTGGATAAAAAAAGAACCTACAGCGGAGGAGATTATTGCAGCATTTGAAGCATATGACTGGAGCGGTCTGGATGAGGTCGTTTTCTGTGGTTTTGGTGAACCTACCATGTGCATTGATGTGGTGCTTTCCGTGGCAAAATATCTGAAGTCTAAGCATAAAGAGGTTCCGGTTCGAATGAATACCAATGGCTCCGGAAATCGGCATAATGGCAGGGATATTACTAGGGAACTAAAAGGATTGATTGACACCATATCTATTAGTCTGAATGCTTCTGATGCCAAAAAGTATTATGAAATTACCAAAAGCAGATACGGGGAAGAAGCCTATGAGGATATGCTGGATTTTGCAGTTAAATGTAAAGAATATGTGCCAAATGTGGTTCTTTCTGTGGTGGACTGTATTGGGGAGGAAGAGATTTCTGCCTGCAAAAAAGTCTGTCAGAAAAGAGGATTAGATTTAAGAGTTCGTCCATTTGAAAAGTAGCAGAAATTTACAGAAAAATATTATAAAATCTTTATATTCTATTTACAAATTCCATTGTGGGTAGTAAAATAATTTGAAAAGAAACTGCGTTTTTGTAAAAAACGCCATGTTTTTAAATTATTTTACATAAAAGCCACCTCAGAAAAGGAGTAGAATGTATGGAAACATATGGATATTTGTTTGATCTGGCATTAATATTGCTGAGTACAAAATTACTTGGTTTATTGACCAAAAAATTTAATATGCCTCAGGTTGTAGGAGCATTGTTGGCAGGAGTGATTCTCGGTCCGGCTGTTTTGGGGATTATGGGAGAAACTTCATTTATTAAGGAATTGGCAGAAATTGGAGTCATTGTATTGATGTTTTGTGCAGGAATGGAAACGGATATACAAGAATTGAAAAACAGTGGTAAGGCATCTTTTATCATTGCGTTGATAGGTGTATTGGTACCAATTGCAGGCGGATTTGCGGTAGCATACTTTTTCAATAGGCCGGATATGATAGTGTCAGATGCCAGTGGCAGTATCTTTTTGCAGAATATATTTATTGGTGTTATTTTAACAGCCACATCGGTTAGTATTACAGTAGAAACCTTAAAAGAGATTGGTAAATTGAAAACCAGCTCAGGAAATGCTATTCTGGGTGCGGCCATCATTGACGATATTCTGGGAATCATTGCACTGACTATCATCACTAGTGCAGCAGATCCTTCAGTGGTTATCGGAGTGGTACTATTGAAAATTGTCGCCTTTTTTGCTTTTGCTGCTGTGGCAGGTTTTCTTTTTTATAAATTTTATGTCAGCTGGTTTGAAAAGAGCGGAAAAGGGATGCATAGGCATTCCATTGTAGTTTTTGTATTTTGTCTGCTTATGTCATACGTGGCTGAGGAATGGTTTGGAGTTACTGATATTACGGGAGCTTTTATCGCAGGACTTATTATTTCCTGCACTCAGAAAACACAATATGTAGCTGCTAAGTTTGACACATTGTCTTATCTATTGTTGTCACCAGTATTTTTTGCAAGCATCGGTTTGAAAGTTGTATTACCGGATATGAATGTTACTGTGGTTTTGTTTGCAGTAATTCTTACGATTGTTGCAGTACTCACTAAGATTGTGGGTTGTGGCATCGGAGCAAAGTTATGTAAATACAGTGGAAAAGACAGTATGCGGATTGGTGTGGGCATGATCTCCAGAGGGGAGGTTGCCTTGATTGTTGCAAGTAAAGGAGCAGTAGTAGGGCTTTTGGGAACAAATTTTCTTGGTCCCATTGTTATAGTAGTGCTGATTACTACAATTATTACACCAATTTTACTTAAGATAGCATATAAAGATGCACAAGAAGAAAACGGGCTTCCGGAGGAAGTGGGAAGCTTTGCAAAGAATTATGAAAAATTAGAGAAATATAGAAAAAATTAAGACGTAATTACAGCCAATCGGCATTGCTGATGGGCTGTAATGTTTTAAAGGAGTTAAATATTTATGGCGTTGGTGTTCCTTAAATTTAGATTTTAAATAAGGTTCGTCTTCTCTATTAGAACTGGAGAGTGGTAGAAAGAGAGAAGTCAGTGTTTTATATTTCGCCTATTTAAAAAATGCTTCTTATCATAAAGTTTGTTATAATTTAACTTATTTCCATAAAAATTAAATTATTCGAGGATAAGCAACAGATTACTAGGAGGGTGAGGTAAAACATATGGATACAACATACTATTTGTTTTTGATGGTATTCATACTATTTATTTTGGTCGATATTAGATGGCGAAAAGTAATGGTAGCCAAAAGGCTTAGAAAGAGAAAAAAAGGAAAAAAGGGGACAAAATTTATGGAGAGTTTTGCAAAGCAGTTTATAGGAAAGGAATGCCTGATTTACATTATGTCAGGAAGCTTATCTAACGTGACCGGAACAATTAAAGAGGTACAGGATGGCGGAATGTTGGTAGAAGGCAGTGATAAACAGTTACAGGTAATTAACCTTGAGTATGTAACAAGAATTATGGAATATCCGAGAAAAAAGAACGGAAAAAAGAAATTACTTGTTCAGGATTAGGGGAGAGAAAGAACGGAAAGAAAAATTTGATATAAAGTTTGATGTTCTAGAAGATAAGATAGAAAGTGGTTATCTACGATTAAAAAAGGAGTATATATGTTAAAAATAGGATGTCATTTATCTTCCTCAAAAGGCTATACGGCCATGGGAAAGGAAGCGGTAAAAATAGGAGCCAATACCTTTCAGTTTTTCACCAGAAATCCAAGAGGAGGTGCAGCGAAGCCATTAGATGAAAAAGATATGGAGGCCTATGTGGAATTTTCCGGAGAGCATGAATTGGGAAAAATCCTTGCTCATGCACCATATACTCTCAATGCGGCAGCGGCAAAGGAGGATTTGCGGGAGTTTGCGTTTCAGGTTATGAAAGATGATTTGTATCGCCTGTCTTTTCTGCCGGGAAGTATGTACAATTTTCATCCGGGCAGCCATGTAAAACAGGGAACAGAGGTGGGAATCCGGTTGATTGCAGATCATTTAAACAAGGTATTAGAGTATAACGTAAACACTACTGTTTTATTGGAGACTATGGCTGGTAAAGGCAGTGAGATAGGAAGAAGTTTTGAAGAAATTCAGGCAGTGATAGAAAAAACAGAGCGTAAGGATATGTTGGGGGTATGTCTTGACACCTGCCATGTATATGATGGCGGATACGATATTGTGGGGGATTTAGATGGTGTACTAAAGGAATTTGATCAGGTGATTGGTCTGGACAGGTTGAAAGCAATCCACTTAAATGACAGCAAAAACCCTTTTGCCAGCCATAAAGACCGTCATGAGAAGATAGGAGAAGGAACCATTGGATTAGAAGCTATAGAGCGGATTATGAATCATCCGGTGCTTCGTGAATTACCATTTTACTTGGAAACACCAAATGAATTGGAAGGGTATGCAAGGGAGATAGCGTTGCTGAAGTCGTTGTATCGCGGTGATGTGTAATAGTTCGGATTATTGATTAAAAGGACACTCATATCATTCTTCTAAGAAAGGCTGTTAAATGTTCTGTCTTTCTGAGAAGAATGATATGGGCGTCCTTTTAATCACCACGTCGTTATTATACATAATTCCTAATAGACACAAAGTCTTGACAGTAAGTATCATTTGTATTACAATTAACAATACAAATGATACTTATTTTTATAAGCATTAATTCAAAAAATGAAAGGGGAGATTTTTATGCAAATTAATTCAGTTCCAATAGCAAGCATAATAGGTATGGTGTTTTCACTTATTGTTGCCATAGGTATTCCTATTACCTTGTGTATTCTTGTGCGCTGCAGGACTAAGGCGAAGATTTCAAGCTTCTTTTTGGGAGGTGGGGTTTTTATAGTCTTTGTTTTGATATTGGAGCAGATGTTACATGGAGTTGTTTTCCTGGTCTTTGGTTCTAAAATTACGAATTATACCCTTCTGTATGGTTTATATGGCGGAGCGGCAGCTGCGTTGTTTGAAGAAACGGGACGTTTTGTAGCAATGAAGTTTTTAATGAAAAAACAGCTTACCAGAAATAATGCACTAATGTATGGGGTGGGACATGGAGGATTTGAAGCCATACTGATTGTGGGATTGGCGTATATTAATAACATAATTACAGCGTTGCTCATCAACAGCAATCAGCTGGAAACCATGATTTCTCCTTTAAACGAAAGCCAAAGGGAAAATACGATTCAAAGTATTTCTGCTCTTTGGACAATCTCAAGTGACCAGTTTTTTGCAGCGGGGGTTGAGCGTATTTCTGCCATAATACTGCAGATTGCGCTTTCTGTTCTTGTATATAAGGCAGTCAAGAGCGGACAGAAGAAATTTTTCTTTCTGGCAATGGGAGCTCATTTTCTGGCAGACTTTATCGCTGTGATCAGTTCAAAAATATTATCTATATGGACCATAGAATTATTGATTTTTGTTATAGCAGCCATCACAGGCATGTTTGCCTGGAGGATTTATCAAGCAGAAGAAACAGGCGGAGAGGATTATGTATAGCAGGTGTAAAAACATTTGAACTTATATGGTGCAGGGAGGTGCCTTTCGTGATTTTCAGCTTAAATATGTCAAGTGAAACACCTATTTACGTTCAGATTCGTAATCAAATTGTGCTGGGAATAGGAAGGGGAGAATTGTTGCCCGGAGAGCCTCTGCCTACCGTTAGGCAGTTGGCGGAAGATATTGGAATCAATAATATGACGGTAAACAAGGCGTACCAAATTTTAAAAGCAGAAGGATATATTGTGATAGACAGACGCCGTGGTGCGAAAGTGGCAGAGGTGCAGAAAAGTGATACAGAGTTTAAAGAAGCTTTAAAGGATAAAATGGAGCTTGCGGCGGCAGAGGCGAAAGCCCACGGTATGGACTTTGCAGAGTTTTTGAAATTATGCGAAGGGGCATATGAAAAATAGGGGTTCTGGAGTTGAGAGGAGGGATTATTGTGATTGTAGTGATGATTCTCATTGGGCTTACCAATGTTTTTATTGTGGGCTGTATGCAGGTTGCATACCGGCGAGCAGGAAAATATAAAAACAGTATGATTATAGGCGTGACTTTAAAGGAAGAGCAATATGAAGAAAGGGAAGTGCAGCAGATAGTTGCTGCCTATAAGTCTGCCTTTAGCAAGGTGCTCATCGCAGCATATATTACGGGGGTTCTGGTTATGCTGCCGATGGAATGGTATATGTCCATCTGGCTTATATTATATATGATTTGGATATTCGGAATTATAATAGTAATACAGTGGATTTATATAAAATATCATAAAAAGCTGTACGCCTTAAAAAAATCGAAAGGCTGGATTTGCGGCAATGTAGCAAAAGAAATCACTATTGATACGAAATTAAGTATAGCAAAGAGCAAAATGGCGGTTTCACCCTGGTATTTTCTTCCGTCTGTTATCATTGTTTGCCTGCCTTTGTTAAGCAGTAAGTTTCGCATATATTTATCTGAAGATATAGAGGTGGCGGCAATTATTTTAGGAACCATAGTGCTAGTAAAAGCGGCATATCTTTTGCTGTATTATCTGTTTGCAAAGCGGAGAAGTGTGGTATACAGTCAGAACACGGAAGTGAACATAGCATGTAATCGTGTTACCAAAAGGGGTTTTTCTATTTTATTTATTATGGCTTCTACTGTTGACAGTATTAGTTTTCTGGTTCTTTTCTGGGATCAGATTAGTCTGGGATACATCAGTAATATTTCAGTTATCTTGTTTGTAGTGATACAGATGGGCATCGTGGCAGGGCTTATTGTTGCACTTTGTCAGATTAGGAAAAAGAGAGATGAAATACGAAAAGCAGACGATACAGTTTGTATGGTAGATGAAGATGAGTATTGGGAAAGAGGTTTTTATTGCAATCCATATGATAACCGGTTACTGGTAGAAGGCAGAGATAATAGCATGCATATGGAATTTAATATGGCAAAAAAATCAGCCTGGGTTATTACCGGAACTATCATATTGGGCACCGTTGGACTGCTGATATGGATATTTGTAATAACATTGCGTCTGGATTTTGTAGAAACGAAATATATAGTGGAAGACAATCTGCAGATTGCAGCTCCTTCTTATTCTCTTACCGTGGAATTTGAAGATATCATCAGTATAAAATTAATAGAAGAACTGCCGGAGGTAAAAATGTCCAAGGATAATGGAGCAGCTACGGATCAGTATTCCATAGGACGGTTTCGCATTCGAAATCAGGGAAGGTGCTGGTTGTATGTATATCATGGATATTCTCCTATCGTAGAGGTAAAGACAGCGGAAGCAACCATTTACTTTAACAGTAAAACAGAAGGTGTGGCAGAAGAATGTTATCGGCAGCTGCAAGAGAAAACAGGTCTAAAAACAGAAAAGGTTGGTGCAGTATATGAAGATAAAGATTTGTGGCTTAACTGACAAAAAGGAGGCGGAATACTTAAACCGCAATCAGGTGGATTTTGCAGGTATGGTCTTGTTTTTCCCTAAGAGTAAGAGGAATGTTACCATAGAAGAGGCAAAGGATATTATGTCAGCCCTCCAGCCCCGGATTCAGAAAGTGGCTGTGGTAGTAGAACCCACCATAGAGCAGGTACAGGAAATAGAAAAAGCGGGATTTGATTATATTCAGATACATGGAAAATTGCAGCAGGCTGTCTTAAAACAAATACAGATACCTGTGCTGAAGGCATTTAATATAAAAGATATGAATGAATACGAAAGTTATCATAAGAATCCACTGATTGCCGGATATGTGTTTGATGCTCAGGAACCGGGCAGCGGAAAGACCTTTGACTGGAGTTTGGTGAAAGATATTCCCAGAGATGAGAAGATGTTTCTTTTGGCAGGTGGTCTTCATCCGGGCAACGTACAGGAGGCAATTACTTGTTTGCACCCTGATGGAGTGGATGTTTCCTCCGGTGTGGAATACCCGGATAAGTTGGGAAAAGACGGAGAAAAAATTGATTTGTTTGTGAAACATGCCAGAATGGTATAGGAAATGAAACCTAAAAGGAGTTGTATTTGAACTGACCTCTGTTAATTTGACAGAGGTTAGTTCCGTTGAACAGCCTTTACAGTTTTATACCCTATGGAAATATGGATGTATATTATTTTGTATTAGCGGCTTTTTCGGCTTTTATTACAGCCTGAAATTCTTTCATATCTTTAGCAATTTCTCCGCTTAAAGCTAGCAAGCAGATTAAGTTTGGAATTGCCATCAGAGCATTGGCGATATCAGAGAAGTTCCAAACAATATCCAACGCTGTAGTGGCACCCACATACACCAGCAAAGAAAAGAAAATGCGATAGATCATGTTGTATTTTGGCGATTTAAAAATATATTCAAAAGCCTTTTCACCTTGATATTCCCATCCTAAAATGGTGGAGAATGCAAAAAGGACAATACTAATGCTTACTAAGACGGCCCCAAGCCTTCCTAATACAGTCTCGAAAGCGAGAATGGTAAGTGCAGCACCTTTAATTACAGAATCATATTCGTAAGAACCGTCTTCGGTAAATATGTATTTGTTACCGGAAGCATCAGTCCAAGTGCCAGCCAATGAATCAGAGGTTTCCACAGCAGTAAGGATAATAGTAGATTTTTTGCTGTCAGTTAATGTTAATTTATCACCGTTTATTTCATAGGTATATGCGGCGCTCACATCTTTTCCGTCAGAAACATTGAAGGCTTCTACGGAAATGGTAGTGTCTGTTGCTGTATAAGCACCAGCGGCATTGGTTTCCGTGCTTCCAAGCACACCTGAACTGGCAATACAAAGACCTGTAATAGTACATACAACAATCGTATCCCAAAAGGTACCTGTCATATTAATATAACCCTGTCGAACCGGATGATCTGTGTGTGCAGCAGCAGAGGTAATGGCAGCAGAGCCCATACCGGCTTCGTTAGAAAATATACCACGGGCAACACCGAAACGCATAGCATTCATCATAGAGGCTGTAATAGTACCACATAAGCCGCCCCCTACAGCCTGAACAGAAAATGCCATGGTAAATATTTCTTTGATACCTGCAGGAAGATTTTCGAGATTTCCCAATATTATAATAACTCCCGCAATTACATAGAAAATTGCCATAAATGGTACTATAACATTAGAAACTTTAGAAATATATTTTATTCCGCCTACAATAATGATTAATGCCAGGATTGTAATGACAACGCCAGTGATGATCGGTGAAATATTAAAGGTAGAATTTAAGGCTTCTGATATAGAATTTGCCTGGGTCATATTACCAATGCCAAAGGAGGCCATCACAGCAAATAATGCAAATAACCAGCCTAAAACACTGCCTAATTTTTTATGTTTGAAGGCTTTTTTCATGGTATACATAGGTCCGCCGCTCATTTCGCCCATTTCATTTACTTCACGATATTTGATGGCAAGCATACACTCTGAAAATTTAGAAGACAGACCGAAAGCGGCAGAAATCCACATCCAGACCAGAGCACCGGGACCGCCGGCAACCATGGCCGTTGCTACACCTACGATATTACCGGTGCCAATGGTAGCTGCCAGTGCTGTTGTTAAGGCGGAAAAAGGAGAAATATCACCTGTTCCCCCTTTCTTTTTTTGACGTGCTTCCTTGCTTAAGGTGCTTTTAATGGCATAACCTAAGTTTCTCCATGGAAGAAAGCCGGTACGAATCGTTAAAAAGATACCGGTGCCAACTAACAAGATAAGCATTACCGGTCCCCATACAAAGTCATCCATTTTAGCTAACATATTTGCGAATGATTCCATAGTCATTCCCCTTTCTTTGATTTAACACACCTAAAAACGAAAAAAAGGATAACTAGAACAAAATCAGTTATCCTTTTTGACGCTAATAGTTATAAATATTTTATAAATATTTAATATATTTGTCAACCGTTTTTGAAAAATACTTCTATTGTAATAGTAACGATTTAAGTTTGATGGGTGTCCTGCCAACCAATCTGTCTGAACGGTTATAATATAAATGATAGGATTGCCCCCACGACAAACGCATGAGTAAATAATTTATGAACATTTCCCTTTTTTCTGATACAATTCATTAGGAAAGTATCAGATTCAGAGCAGACACAAAAAGAGCAGTCCTGAGAAAAACTCGAACTGCTCTGAATGTGATTCTTTCCAATTGTACCAAGCTGCGGACGGGGCAGCCAGGACGCATATGGGGAAAGTA
>CASEML010000075.1 GCA_949289145.1 uncultured Eubacteriales bacterium
AGACCAAGAAGCTTACCAGCAAAAAGATAGGAAGCAAGGCATTTAAGGGAATCAACTCTAAAGCAACCATAAAAGTGCCAAGCAGCAAGCTGAATACCTACAAAAAGATGTTAAAGAGCAAAGGAGTAAGCTCGAAAGCCATTTTTAAAAAAGTATAAGATAATCTGTTTGTAAAAATGGGATAGAGAGTAAAAATCTTACCAGATAAAATAGTAATTAAAATAAAACCCGGGCAATGGATTCAAAAGAAAACAGGATCCATTGCTTTAGGGTTTGAAAGGGGAAGGAGAACCTATGGCTTTGAAAAAAGTAAACAGAATGGCAGCACTTGCGTTAGCGGCAGTTTTAGTAAGTGAAGCAGGTCTTACATCGTTTATTCCATTAACTGCAGAGGCAAAAGAGGAAATAGAGGCTGCGGAAGAAACAACAGTAAATGCAGCTACAAGTGAAACAACAGACAAATTTACATGGGATAATGTAACAGCATATTTTGTATTGACGGATCGTTTTCTAAATGCGGATACCAGCAATGACCATTCTTATGGCAGAGGTTTGCAGGCAGATGGAAAGACACCGGTAGAGGGATTGGATACCTATACAAATCCTGGAACTTTTCATGGCGGAGACTTGAAAGGTCTGACACAAAAAGTGGAAGAGGGTTATTTTAACGATCTAGGTGTCAATGCGATTTGGATTACAGCGCCGTACGAACAGGTACATGGTTATACATCAGGCAATGTTAAGAGTAATAATGCGAATCAGTATCCGGATCCAGACAAACAGGGATTCCCATATTATTCCTATCATGGATACTGGACTTTAGATTATACAAATATTGATGAAAATATGGGAACCGCTGAGGATTTTGAGAAGTTTGTAGACAGCTGCCATGAACGTGGTATTCGAGTTATCATGGACGTGGTTATGAACCATGTGGGTTATACCACCATGCAGGATGCGGTTGATTACGGATTTAGCGATGCGTTAAAGGGAGACTGGCAAACTTATTACTATGGTAATTCAACATACTTAATGGGTGGCGATCCTGAATCATCTAATTATTGGGATAAAACTTCCAGCGTATGGTCAAAATGGTGGGGAGCGGGCTTTGTGCGTGCTGATTACCCGGGATATACTTCAGCAGGCGGTGATGATTATCACATGAGTCTGTCTGGACTTCCTGATGTAATTACAGAAGCTTCGGCCTCCGAAGTAAATACACCGCCGCTATTGGTAACAAAGTGGACACAAGAAGGAAGACTGTCACAGGAACAACAGGAATTAGACGATTTCTTTAGTGAAACTGGATATAAGAAGCAGCCTCGTTATTATATTATTAAATGGTTAACTGACTGGGTTCGTGAATATGGTATTGATGGTTTCCGCTGTGATACTGCAAAACATGTGGATTTAGACGCATGGAATGATTTAAAAACAGAAGCTGTAAAGGCATTGGATGAATGGAGAGAAAACAATCCGGACAAAGCAGGCGCAGACTGGACAGACGATTTCTGGATGACAGGAGAAGCCTGGGGACACGGACAAGGAAAAAGTGAATACCACACTGTCGGCGGTTTTGATTCTATGATTAATTTCCAGTTCAATAAAAATGGTGATCCCACAGCTATGGAGGATACCTACAGCAGTTATGCATCAAGTATTAACAGTGATCCGGACTATAATGTATTAAGTTATATATCATCTCATGATGATAATCAGTACAATACAAGTGGCGTATGGACTGCCACGGATACTCATAATATGAATCTGGGTACAAGCTTACTGTTGGCACCAGGTGGTGTACAGATTTATTATGGAAACGAAGTAAACCGAGGACTTGGCTGGACAGATTTCTTTACGGGAAGTGACTATCTGGATCAGAGATTTCGTACCGATATGGATTGGGATAATGTAAAAACAACAGTACTTACCCACTGGCAGAAGGTAGGACAGTTCCGTAATAACCATCCGGCAGTAGGCGCAGGACAGCATGAAAAGCTAGAGGGTGATGTATACACCTTTAGCAGAACTTATCATTTAGAAGAGGAAGATGAAGATAAAGTAGTAGTAGCACTTCCGCAGAAAGCCGGAACATACACTATTTCCGTAGGAGATGTATTTGAAGATGGCGAAGTTTTAACCGATGCATATTCAGGACAGACTTATACGGTAGCCGGCGGCACAGTACAAGCAACAACAGCAGATGCAACCAGCCCGATTTTATTACAAGGGTCAGGAATTGTAAAACCAAGCGTAAATGCCAAGTTGGTAAGCGGAAGTACAACATATAAAACAGAAACCATTCAGGTCAATTTAAGAGCCAACAGAGTAACAGATGCTACCTATTCTATCAATGGCGGAAAAGAACAACCTTATGAAGCCGGAGATATTATAACTTTAGGCGGCGGCACCGCATACGGTGAAAAGACAGTCCTTACCTTGAAGGCGAAGTCAGAAGAAGATGGTTCTGAGATTACCAAGGAAATTACCTATACAAAATGTGATGAGCCGGTTGTGTCTGACGGATTCTGCGTAAAGGCAAAGAAAAGCGACTTCCCTACAGCACCCAATATTTTCCTGTATACTAATGATACAGCGGAAACTGCTTTGGCAGGTGCATGGCCGGGACCTGTAATGACAGAAGATCCTACAGACAGTGATTACTGGATCTACGAAGACGAAGACATTACCGGAGAAGCAGTGGTGATTCTTTCTTTAGGAGCAACATCGAATTCAGCCGGAACTTGGAGAACCACACCGGATAAGGCAAAGGGTATGGTAATAGAAAATGCTGTAGAATATGATAAAACAGCCAATGAATTTAGTGAAATTCCTGCCGGTGAGCCGGGGCGTGTCAATGTTAGATATGTGGATCAGGCAGGCAATGAATTAAAGAGTGGTGTCTATAGAGTAGGGGCGATTGGTAAGAAATATACTACCAGTGCTGCAGATATTCCAGGCTATACTTTAGTGGAAATACCGGAAAATGCGGAAGGAATTTTTGAAGAAGTATCTACTGTAACTTATGTATATGTAGGAGGCGAAAATCTTCCGACGCCTACAATAGAGCCAACTGTAACGGAAACACCGACAATAGTACCAACCGAAACAGTGACACCAACAGTCACTACAGTTCCGACAGTAACTGACACACCGATAGAAGGGCAGTTCTTATTAAATGGCCTGACCGCAGTTAAGACACAGGCTGGTATTCGTCTGATTGCCAATGCAGAAGGCGGACAAGGTGCGATTCGATATATGTTTAGCTTTGAAAAGGATGGAAAAGAGGTATTGATTCAAAATTTCCAGACAGAAAGTGAAATTGTATGGACGCCGTCAGCAACAGGAACATATAAAATAAATGTATACGCAATCAACAACGGAACAATTCTCAATAAAACAGTAGAAAGCTATACCGTAAGATAAAACGATAAAAATCGCTGTACAAGAAACAAAAGATAAGGTAAAATATAAAGTAGAAATAATATCCAATATTAATTATTTATATATATATGGTTGAAATGGATATGCAGGAGAAAGGAGAAATTATGGCTTTGAAAAGAATAAGCAAAATAGCAGCTTTGGCAATGGCAGTTGTTATGGCAAGTGAAGCAGGGCTTACATCCTTTGTTCCTTTGACAGCAGAAGCAAAGGAAAAAGAAGAAACTGTTGTTGCAGAAGCGGTGAATGCAGCAAGCAGTTCAGATAATTTTACTTGGGATAATGCCACAGTATACTTTGTACTGACAGACCGTTTTTACAATGGTGATACCTCTAATGATCATTCTTATGGAAGATCTACAAGAGAAAAAGGTGCAGAGAATTATGCAACAAGGCAGGGTACGTTCCATGGTGGAGACTTAAAAGGTATGACAGAAAAGATCGAAGAAGGCTATTTTGATGATCTTGGTGTCAATGCTATCTGGATTACAGCGCCATATGAGCAGATTCATGGAGGACTTTGTGGTGATGGTTTCAAGTCTTATGCGTACCATGGCTATTGGACTTTGGATTTCAGCAATATGGATGCTAACATGGGTACCGAAGAAGATATGAGAAATTTTGTAAATACAGCCCATGAGCACGGAATTCGTGTGGTATTAGATATTGTAATGAACCATGTAGGATATGTAGATGCATATACGGCAAATGAATACGGATTTGGCAGTCTTGCCTCCAACTGGGAGGATATTTATTATAACTGGGATGAAACACAGTACAAGTGGTATAACGATTACGTAGGAGAAGCTGCTAATAATGGTTCGCAGGGCATGTTAAATTATGAAGGTAATTGGGCTAGTACTTGGTGGGGACCAAGCTGGGTTCGTGCTGTTTCAACACGGTTTAGTGGATATGATGGTTCAGAAAGTGGAAGTGATTATACCTTATGTACTAGTGGACTTCCAGATATTAAGACAGAAAGCACTACGGATAATGGAATTCCGCCTATCTTACAGACAAAGTGGACAAAGGAAGGACGATATGAACAAGAAACCAAGGAATTGGATGAATTCTTTAATAAAAGTGGACTTCCGCGTAAAAACGTGAACTATGTTGTGAAATGGCTTACAGATTATGTAAGAGAGTATGGTATTGACGGTTTCCGTTGTGATACTGCAAAACATGTTGAAACAGAACACTGGGCAACTTTGAAAGAGCAGGCTCAGATAGCGCTGGAAGAATGGAGAGCTAACAATCCGAATGATGTTGCAGCCAGTTGGGATGAAGATTTTTGGATGACTGGTGAGGTCTATGGCTGGTCAGGTGGCAAAGATCAATATTTTACAACAGGTAAATTTGACTCTTTAATCAATTTTGGATTTCAAGGTAAGGAAAATCAGTCCGGAGCAGCTCTGGAAGGGACATATTCTTCCTACGCTTCTTCAATTAACAGTGATCCTGATTATAATATGTTATCTTATATTTCTTCTCATGATAAAGGTCTTGGAGCAAGAAGTGCAAATGCAGGTACGGCATTACTTCTCTGTCCTGGTGCAGTTCAGATTTATTACGGTGATGAAACGGGAAGAACAGGTGCCGGTTATGCAAATAATGAGCAGTCTTGGCGTTCACAGATGAATTGGTCTAGTATAGATACAAAAATTCAGAGCAACTGGCAGAAAGTCGGTCAATTTAGAAATAATCATGTATCCATAGGTGCGGGACAGCATAATCAGATATCATCATCACCATATACTTTCAGTAGAACTTACCATTTGGGACAGGAAGATGAAGATAAGGTAGTAGTATCCTTACCGGGTTCAGCAGGTACTTATAATGTATCTGTAGGTGATATCTTTGAAGATGGTGAAACAGTAGTTGATGCATATTCAGGAGAAAGCTACACAGTATCCGGTGGTCAGGTTTCTGCAACATGTGATTCAAATGGTGTTATCTTATTAGAAGGATCAGGAGAAATCAAACCAAGTGTGGGCGCTAATATTACAAGCGGCACTTATACAGGAACAACATACAGCTCTGAAACAATTCAGGTTAAATTAAGCGCAAATAAAGTGGTAAACGCTACATATTCTATCAATGGCGGAGCAGAAATTGCTTACAATACAGATGATGTTATTACATTAGGCGGCGGAGCGGCTTATGATGAAAAAACTGTTCTTGTACTAAAAGGTGAATCAGAAGAAGATGGTTCAGAAGTAACTAAGGTAATAAACTATACAAAATGTTCGGAACCTTCCGTATCCGATGGCGCTGCAATTAAAGTGTCAAAGAGCGAATTCTCTACAGCACCGTACTGCTATGCATATGACGCAGCAGAAAATGCCTTGAATGGGGCTTGGCCAGGAGCTAAGATGACAGATGACGGTGATTACTGGAGCTATACACCGGAGAATGCAGACAGCTTTATTATGATTCTTTCAGATGACAGTGGCTGGAGAAGTACGCCAGACATGGCAGATGGTATAACCGTGAATGGAGCACAGTTGTACTCGAAGTCTACGGGAAATTTAACAGAGCTTCCGGTGGGAGAAAAGGCAAAAGTAACTGTCGAATATGTGGACGAAGCAGGAAATAATCTTGTGAGCGGCGTTGATGTGTATCGTGTAGGGGCAGTAGGCTCTACTTATACGACAAGTCCTAGAATCATCGAAGGCTATGTGATAAAAGAAGTTCCTGCAAATGCAACGGGTACATTTACAGAAGACGAAATTACAGTAACTTATGTATATTCAGGCGGTGTAACTCCAACAGAGCCACCAATACCGACAGAAGGCGGAGACGTAACAAACACTCCAACACCAACAGAAGGCGCAGACGTAACAGACACTCCGTTACCAACACAGGGCATCACACCGACAACTGCACCGACAAACACACCAGTACCAACGGGAGAACCGGATGTTACGGATACACCAGATCCAACAGCTGCGCCGACGGATTTTGCGTTAAACGGATTTACAGCAGTGAAAACACAAGAAGGGGTTCGATTGATTGCCAACACATCCGGCGGCAATGGAGCCATTCGATATATGTACTCCTATGAGAAGGATGGAAGGGAAATATTGATTGCCAACTTCCAGTCGGAAGATCAGTATATCTGGACACCACCTGCAACAGGAACATATACCTTGCATGTATATGCAATAAATTGCGGTACTATTTTAGATAAGACAATAGCAAGCTATACAGTAAGATAATAAAATACTAAATCAAGAGGATATGCAGAGCGCATATCCTCTTTTTAATATGTATATGCTGCATATGACAGAAATGTTACGGATTTATGAAAAATAGCTAACAATAGGAAGAAAAAAGAAGAAAAACATCAAAAAATAGTAGTAAAATTGCATAAAATAAAAGGAAAAAGCTTGTCGGATATATATAAAATGCAAAAAATAAATCTAAAAGAGTTGCAAAAGATTGGTCAATATGTTAATATGGATATAGTTCATCGGAAACGTTACCGAAAACGATACCAATAGGTACTAGGGTGATGCGATGACAGTATGTATAACATGTAATGTACATACAGGGAGAAACATAATAATAAGAGAGAGAGGTAGAAATTTATGAAGAAAAAGTTGGTTAGTACACTTTTAAGTGTGGCAATGGTATCAACAATGCTTATGGGCTGTGGCGGAGATGATGCTTCCACAGACAGCACCAATGACACACAGGATGAAACAAGCGATGACGCAGCAACAGACGATGCAGCGACAGATGATGCGGAAACAACAGACGAGGGAGAAACCACAACATCTTCCACAGGCGGAAAGGTTTACTACTTAAACTTTAAACCGGAAATTGCATCTGACTGGGAAGCTTTAGCAGCATCCTACACAGAACAGACTGGTGTTGAGGTTAAGGTTGTAACAGCAGCAAGTGGTACTTACGAACAGACGTTAAAATCAGAAGTTGCCAAGACAGATGCTCCTACATTGTTCCAGATCAACGGACCAATCGGATATCAGTCATGGAAAGAGTATTGCTTAGATTTATCTGATACAGATTTTTACAGCTGGTTAACAGATAAGAGTCTGGCAATTACAGAAGGCGATGGCGTATATGGTATTCCATATGTAGTAGAAGGATATGGTATTATCTATAATGATTCCATTATGAGAAATTATTTTGCATTAGAAGATAAGGCAGTAGATATTTCTTCTGCAGAAGAAATCAAGAATTTTGATACATTAAAAGCAGTTGTAGAAGATATGCAGGCTAAGAAAGATCAATTAGGAATTGAAGGTGTATTTGGTTCTACATCATTTAAAGCTGGTGAAGACTGGAGATGGCAGACACATTTAGCTAACCTTCCAATTTACTATGAATTTAAAGACAAAGGTATCTCAGATGCCACAGAAATTGAATTAACATATGCAGATAACTACAAGAATATTTTTGATTTATACATCAACAACTCTTGTACACCAAAAGAACAGTTAGGAACTAAGAGCGTAGAAGATTCAATGGCTGAATTTGCATTAGGCAAAGTAGCTATGATTCAGAATGGTAACTGGGGATGGAGCCAGATTAGCGGAACAGACGGAAACGTAGTTGCAGCTGAAGACGTTAAATTCCTTCCAATCTACACAGGTGTAGAAGGCGAAGAAAGCCAGGGCTTATGTGTAGGTACAGAAAACTACATGGCTGTAAACAGTCAGGCATCTGAAGCAGACCAGCAGGCAACCATCGAATTCGTGGAATGGGTATTTAGCTCAGATGAAGGTAAAGCATTTGCAACAGAAAAATTAGGTATTGTACCATTCTCTACATTTAGTGATGATGAAAAACCAAGCGATCCACTTGGACTTGAAGTATCCAGATATATGGAAGACAGCTCTTTAACATCTGTATCATGGAACTTCACAGCATTCCCAAGCCAGACATTCAAAGATGAACTTGGATATGCATTATTAGATTACTGTAATGGAAATGGAGACTGGGATGGCGTTGTATCAACATTCGTTGATGGTTGGAAAACCGAAAAGGAAGCAAGCGCTGAATAATAAAAATACAGATTGCCAGCATTTTGCACAATCTACGGTCAGAATTCATAAATCAGGCGGGGGCAGTGTCAAAGCTGCCCTGCTTATTTCAGACAATAGAACGTTCGCAAAGCGTGCATTTTATTGTTCATGACAATAGAATGTTTGCAAAGCGGGTGTTCTATTGTTTCGTTTTCAAAAAATTAGAAAACAAATATGTGATAAAAGGAGAGGATTTTAATGCAGAAGGCACTGAAAAAATATTTTCCAATCTTTGCACTGCCTACATTGATTGCATTTATCATTGCATTCGTGGTACCATTTTTTATGGGTATTTACTTATCTTTTTGTAAATTCCGTACAGTAACAGATGCAACACTGATTGGATTTGAAAACTATACAAAGGCATTTGCAAATAAGGATTTCTTAAATGCATTAATCTTTACGGTTAAATTTACTGTAGTAGCAGTAATTACCATTAATGTGCTGTCATTCCTGCTTGCATTGCTGTTGACAAAAGGGATTAAAGGAACTAACATTTTCAGAACAGTATTTTTCATGCCTAACTTAATCGGAGGTATTGTACTTGGTTATATTTGGCAGTTAATTATTAATGGTATTTTATTGAAAGTAGTAGGAGCAGATCTTACATACGATGCAAACTATGGTTTTTGGGGATTGGTTATTCTGATGAACTGGCAGCAAATCGGTTACATGATGATTATTTATGTGGCAGGTATACAGAATGTTCCGCCGGAACTGATTGAAGCTGCTAAGATTGACGGGGCAACTTCCTGGCAGACATTAAAGAGCGTTACAATTCCAATGGTTATGTCTTCCTTTACGATCTGCCTGTTCTTAACATTGACAAATTCATTCAAGTTATTTGACCAGAACTTAGCGTTAACAGCAGGTCTTCCGGCAAGAAAGACTGCCATGTTGGCATTGGATATATATAATACATTCTATGGAAGAACTGGCTGGGAAGGCGTTGGTCAGGCAAAAGCGGTTGTATTCTTCCTGATTGTGGCGGTAATTTCCTTGACACAGCTTGTTGTTACGAGAAGTAAGGAGGTTGAAAACTAATGGCTAAAAAGAAAAAAACATCAAATGAAGTAGAGACACCTCAGGTATCAAAGACCCAGGGCATTATTATCGGAGTGGTTCTTACTATTTTATCCATTTTATTCCTGGCACCGATTGTAATCGTGTTAATCAACTCCTTTAAGAGTAAGCTTTATATCAGTTCAGAACCCTTTAAGCTGCCCACAGCAGAAACTTTCGTAGGTTTAACTAACTATACAGATGGTGCAGTGAAAATTGGTTTTTTCCAGTCCTTTGGCTGGTCATTGTTTATTACGGTATTTGCGGTAGGTGTGATTGTATTATTTACAGCTATGACAGCATGGGTGATTACCAGAATTAAATCAAAGTTTACAAGCCTATTATATTATTTCTTTGTCTTTGCGATGATTGTACCATTCCAAATGGTAATGTTTACGATGACTTTTATTGCAAATAGATTGCATTTAGACAATCCAATTGGTATAATAGTTATCTACCTTGGTTTTGGCTCAGGTCTTTCCGTATTTATGTTTAGTGGATTTGTAAAGGCAGTTCCGGTTGCAATGGAAGAGGCCGCCATGATTGATGGCTGCAATCCTATTCAAACATTCTTTAACATTGTATTTCCAATGTTAAAGCCAACAGCAATTACAGTAGCGATTTTAAATGCTATGTGGGTTTGGAATGACTATCTGTTACCATACTTGATATTGGGTACAGAGTATAAGACGATTCCAATTGCGATTCAGTACTTGCGCGGTGGTTATGGTTCCGTAGATATGGGTGCCATGATGGCAATGCTGGTACTTGCGATTGTTCCGATCATTATATTCTATCTCACCTGTCAGAAATATATTATAAAAGGTGTTGTAGCAGGTGCCGTAAAAGGTTAGTTAAAATGGATCAGAGTGCTTCTGTGATGGGAGCACTCTAAAACTTATCATAAAGGAAAAGAGAGGATTAGAAAAAATGAGAGCTAGCGGTGTGTTATTACCAATCTCCAGTTTGCCATCAGATTATGGTATTGGGACTTTTTCAAAGGAAGCGTATAGGTTTGTAGATCAATTAAAGGAAGCAGGTCAGACTTACTGGCAGATCCTTCCATTAGGACCAACCGGATATGGAGATTCCCCATATCAGTCATTTTCCACTTTTGCAGGAAATCCATACTATATAGATTTGGAAACACTGATTAGTGAGGGCTTATTAACAAAAGAAGAATGTGATGCTTGTGATTTTGGTGACGATGAGAATTACATAAATTATGAAAAGATTTATTTTGCACGTTTTGATATTTTGAGAAAAGCATATGAAAGAAGTAATATCAGAGAGAATCAGGATTTTGCTGCATTTAAAGAAAAAAATGCATTTTGGTTAGACGACTATGCCTTATATATGGCAGTAAAGAATAAATTTGAAGGTAAGGCCTGGATTGAATGGGATGCAGATATTCGCACCAGAGAACCCAAGGCCATGAAAGCATATAGAGAAGAATTGGCAGACGAAATTACATTTTATGAATTTCAGCAATACACATTTGCAAAACAATGGCAGGATTTAAAGCATTATGCAAATGAGAAAGGAATCAAGATTATTGGCGATATTCCAATTTATGTAGCCTTTGATGGCTCTGACAGCTGGTCAAATCCTAAATTGTTCCAGTTTGACGAAGAATGTAAGCCCATAGCGGTAGCAGGCTGTCCGCCGGATGCATTTTCTGCCACAGGCCAGCTTTGGGGAAATCCTTTGTATGATTGGGAATACCACAAGAAAACAGGATATACTTGGTGGATTCAGAGGGTTGCTTATTGTTTTGAATTGTATGATGTAGTTCGTATTGATCACTTCAGAGGATTTGATGAATACTATTCTATTCCTTATGGTGAAGAAACAGCAATTAACGGAAAGTGGATGCCGGGTCCGGGTTACAATTTATTTAAAAAGCTGAATACAAAGCTTGGAGAGATGGATATTATTGCAGAAGACTTGGGATTCTTAACAGATACTGTATTAGAGCTGTTGAAGCAAACAGGATATCCGGGAATGAAAATCCTGCAGTTTGCATTTGATTCCAGAGAAGAAAGTGATTATTTACCTCACAATTATACCGATAATAGCATTGTTTATACAGGCACACACGACAATGATACGATTCGGGGATGGTATGAAGTGATTCCTGAATGTGATAAGAATTTTGCAAAAGAGTATATGAACAATGCGGCAACACCAGAAGAAGATATTCATTGGGATTTTATTCGTTTGGCTATGGCAAGTGTTGCCAAGACATGTATAATTCCGCTGCAGGATTATTTAGGATTGGGGCAGGAAGCAAGAATCAATATACCATCTACATTAGGCACCAACTGGCAGTGGCGTGTGGGTAAAGAAGATTTGACAGATGAGATTATTAGTAAAATGAAAGATATGACCAAATTATACGGAAGATTAGCAAAATAACTATATGATATTAATGTAAGGTGACGGGGCGGTATGAAAACAATAACCATAAAAGATATAGCGAAACTGTGTGGTGTGGGGGTAAGCACAGTTTCTAGAGCTATGAACGATCACCCGGATATTAATCCGGAAACTAAGCAGAGGATTATGGAGGTTATTCGGGAAACAAATTATATTCCCAACAACAGTGCGAGAAATTTAAAGCGTACAGATTCAAAGACCATTGCAGTTTTAGTCAAGGGGCTAGATAATCCTTTGTTTGGCAGAATGATTCGTGTCATAGAAGAAGAAATTGGAAAGAAAAAATATTCTATGGTAATTCATCAAGTGGATTCTTTTGAAGATGAAGTAGCGGCGGCGTTGGAACTGGAAAGGGAAAAAAGGCTGCGAGGAATTATTTTTTTAGGAGGTTTTTACTCAGAAAGTTCAGAAAATTTATCCCAGCTGAAAGCACCGGTAGTTTTAGTTACCAGTGCGAAGCCGCAGTTTGAACGGAATAACACATATTCTGCGGTATCAGTAGATGATGTAAAGGAAAGCTATAAAATGGTGGACTATTTATGTAGGCAGGGATACCGGGATATTGCCATCATTACTGCCACAATGCATGATGAAAGTGTGGGAAAGTTAAGACTTTTGGGATATTATAAGGCATTACAGGAAAATAATATTAAAGTGAACGAAAAACTGGTTAAATATATGGAAGAGAGCGAAGATTATTCTATGGCATGCGGTTATCAGCTGATGACAGAACTTTTGGAGTCGGGAGAAAAAATGAGTGCGGTGTTCGCTATATCAGACAGCCTTGCCATTGGGGCGTGCCGTGCTGTTTATGATAAGGGGTTACGGGTTCCAGAAGATATTGCGGTGGCAGGATATGACGGAATCGATATAGCATCCTACTACACTCCTTCGTTAACCACGATCAAGCAGCCAATGGAAGCAATTGCAAAAGAAGCGACAAGAATATTATTTAATGTAATACGCAATAAATCAATGCCTTCTCATAAATTTTTTGAAGGAGAGCTTGTAGTAAGGGAATCAACAGGGAAGAAGAGGAAGAACTCCGCCGACTAAAGTTGGCGGAGTTTTCTGCGTTATTAGCATTTCGTATGAGCACCTTTGCTCATGGCGCTGTTGTGATAACTGCCATCAAAGGTAACATCTTCTCCAAACCATTCCGGCGGTGTGAAATTTTCAGCTTCCTCCATGGTGGAAAATTCTACCTCTGCCATATAAAGGGGAGCAAAAGGAGCATTAAATACATCCAGTTCAATAGTGTGTGCCTCATCTAATGGGAGCAGATATCTTGTCTTTGATATGAGATATCCATCTGTCTTGAGTTTTAAGTGTTCATAGGCTTCTTTGGTCAGTGGAAGATTATATTCTTCTCTGCTCATTAAGCCTTCCGATTTGTAGGTTAAGAAGTATTCTTCGTTTTGTCTTCGGATTCTTACTACAGGAGAAGTGCATAAATACCCCTGTTCAATTTTCTTTTGTGGATAATTTTCTAAATTATCCGGCAGATTGTGAATTAAATATTTCCGTTCAATTTCCATAGTTTTCTCCAGATTCCTTGAAATTTTATTATTTTTTACTATAATGATTATATGTAATTTGCTTCAATTTAGCAAGAAGAAAGGATGGAAATAAAATGAGTAATGTAATTGTATTTTTAGCAGATGGTTTTGAAGAAATTGAAGGGCTTACTGTTGTGGATTTATTGAGGAGGGCAGGAATTGCAGTAACAACTGTTTCCATTAAAGAAGAGAAGGAAATTATGGGAGCACACAAGATTCCTGTATTAGCAGATTGCGTGTTAAGTCAGGCAGATTTTGAAACAGCGGATATGCTTGTATTGCCAGGTGGAATGCCGGGAACGCTTCATTTAGGAGAATGTAAGGTAGTTACAGAAAAATGTGTGGAATTTTTTAAGGCAGGGAAAGAGGTGGCGGCTATCTGTGCGGCACCAAGTGTTCTGGGGGATTTAGGCATTTTGCAGGGAAAGAGATGTACATGTTATCCGGGATTTGAAGACCGCCTTAAGGGAATTGTAAGCAGTAATCCAGTAGAGTCAGACGGCAATGTAACCACCAGCAGAGGAATGGGAACTGCAATTCCTTTTGCTTTAAAATTAATTGAAAAACTAATCGACTCAGAAAAAGCGGAGGAAATTAAAAAATCGATTATATATTAATTTTCACACCACATTGTCAGATACAGAACATGGAGTAAAAAATGAAGAAACTATTGATATATCTGAAAGATTATAAAAAAGAAACCATATTAGGTCCATTGTTTAAGCTGTTAGAGGCCTCCTTTGAACTAATTGTGCCGTTGGTTGTGGCCGCAATTATTGATGTGGGGATTGTTAATGGGGATAAAAATTATATTCTTAAAATGTGTGCAGTCATGGTGTTGCTAGGTGTAGTAGGACTTGTTTCTTCCATTACAGCTCAGTATTTTGCAGCAAAAGCAGCCACAGGCTTTGCTACGAAGTTGAGACATTCTTTGTTTCAGCATATACAGAAGTTGTCATTTACTGAGATTGACCAGATTGGAACCTCCACCTTGATTACCAGAATGACAAGCGATATCAATCAGCTGCAGTCTGGGGTAAATATGGTACTGCGATTGTTCTTACGTTCTCCGTTTATTGTGTTTGGTGCTATGATCATGGCGTTTACTATTGATGTAAAGGCAGCACTGGTATTTGTGATTACCATACCTTTATTGTCATTGGTGGTATTTGGAATTATGGCAATGAGCATCCCCA
>CASEML010000076.1 GCA_949289145.1 uncultured Eubacteriales bacterium
ATCGAGAGCATGGGAGCCAATTCCATCTGTATCAAGGATATGGCCGGCCTGCTGGTTCCCTATGAGGCGGACAGGCTGATCCGTGCCCTGAAGTCCGCGACGAAGCTGCCTATTCAGCTTCATACCCACTACACCTCCGGTGTTGCGTCTATGACATATTTGAAGGCAGTAGAAGCGGGCTGTGATATCATTGATACAGCAATATCTCCATTCTCTATGGGAACCAGCCAACCGGCTACAGAAGTTATGGTTGAAACTTTTAAAGGAACACCATATGATACGGGGTTGGATCAGAAATTGCTGGCAGAAATTGCTGATTACTTCAGGCCAATGAGGGAAGAAGCGTTAGAGTCAGGGCTTATGGATCCTAAGGTGTTGGGAGTTAACATTAAGACTTTGCTGTATCAGGTACCGGGTGGTATGTTGTCGAATATGGTCAGCCAATTAAAGGAACAGAATGCGGAAGACAAATATTACGATGTGTTAGAAGAAATTCCGAGAGTACGAAAAGATCTTGGCGAACCGCCTCTTGTTACACCATCTTCACAGATTGTGGGTACACAGGCTGTATTCAATGTTCTTATGGGCGAAAGATACAAAATGGCTACCAAAGAAACAAAAGCAGTACTTGCCGGTGAATATGGTGCTACCGTAAAACCTTTTAACAAAGAAGTACAGAAGAAATGTATCGGTGATAAGGAACCAATTACTTGTCGGCCAGCAGATCTGTTAGACAATGAATTAGACAAGATAGAAGCAGAAATGTCTGAGTGGAAAGAGCAGGACGAAGATGTATTATCTTACGCACTGTTCCCACAGGTTGCACTTGATTTCTTCAAATATCGTCAGGCACAGAAGACAGCAGTAGACCCGGCAGCAGGAGACAAAAAGAACGGAACCTATCCGGTATAAGTATAAATAGGGAAAGAAAAAGCTTCAGGCTATGGCTTGGAGCTTTTTTAAAAGGAGTCTAACTCCGTCTTGCAACTGCCGCCCATTTATTATATAATATACAAAATGCCAAAAGGAGGAAACGTGATGAACACAATTGAATGTATTAATACCCGTCGTAGTATCCGTAAATTTACAGAAGAGCCGGTAGCACATGATGTGATACAAAAAATTGTAGAAGCAGCTGCCATGGCACCCTCTTGGAAAAATACGCAGATTACCCGCTATACCGTAGTGGAAAGTAAAGAATTAAAAGATAAAATAGCAGCAGAGGCAACGATACCTTTTAATGCCGATACTATCAATTCAGCAGCGGCTGTAGTTGCTGTTTCTGTTGTGAAAAACAGATGTGGTTATGAAAGAGATGGCTCCTTTTCCACAGTAAAAAAGGATTCCTGGCAGATGTTTGATGCAGGGGTGGCAGTTCAGACTTTTTGTCTGGCAGCTCATGAGTATGGTATCGGAAGTGTAGTGATGGGAATTTTTGATTATGATAAGGTAGCGCAGATGGTGGAAATGCCCCAAACACAGGAAATGGTGGCATTGGTAGCTATTGGTCACCCGGCAGAAAATCCGGAGGTACCAAAGCGTAAAACGGTAGAAGATTTATTAACATATAAATAAACGGGAACAATAGAAAGTACGAATTGTGAACTTTCTGTTGTGTAATGAATCGTAATAGAAAGTCCGAGAACCGGGCTTTCTATTCTTGCGTAAGTAGTATAAATGCAAAATAACCATAAAAGGAGATTAAAATGAGACATTTAATGAGCCCATTGGATTTTACCGTAGAAGAACTGGATCAAATTTTGACTTTGGCAGGAGAGATTGAAAAAAATCCGGGAAAATATGCACATACCTGTGAAGGGAAAAAGCTTGCCACTTGTTTTTATGAACCTAGTACTAGAACAAGGTTAAGTTTTGAGGCAGCTATGATGAATCTTGGAGGAAATGTAATAGGATTTTCATCGGCAGCCAGCAGTTCTGCGGCAAAGGGAGAAAGTGTAGCTGACACCATCCGTATGATTTCCTGTTATGCAGATATCTGTGCCATGCGTCATCCAAAAGAAGGAGCACCGTTGGTAGCTTCCCTTCATTCCTCTATTCCGGTGATCAATGCAGGAGATGGTGGTCACCAACATCCTACACAGACTATTACGGATTTATTGACTATCAGATCTTTAAAAGGGAGACTGGACAATCTTACCATTGGACTATGCGGTGATCTGAAATTCGGACGGACTGTTCATTCTTTGATTCATGCATTATCCCGTTATGAAAATGTAAAATTTGTGCTGATTTCCCCGGAAGAATTAAGGGTGCCGGGATATATCAGAGAAGAAGTGTTAGAAGCAAAACATATGGAATATAAAGAAGTAGTACGGTTAGAAGAAGTAATGCCAGAACTGGATCTTTTATACATGACAAGAGTGCAGAAAGAACGTTTCTTCAACGAAGAAGATTATGTGCGAATGAAAGACTTCTATATCTTAGATAAAAAGAAAATGAAGTTGGCTTCACAGGACATGCTGGTATTACACCCCCTTCCAAGAGTAAATGAAATTTCTGTGGAAGTGGATGATGATCCGAGAGCAGTGTATTTTAAGCAGGTACAGTATGGCGTTTATGCACGAATGGCACTAATACTTACTTTACTGGAAATCGAAGTGGATTAGGAGGAAATTATGTTAAACGTTGGCAAATTAAACGAAGGTTTTGTGTTGGATCATATTGAAGCAGGAAAAAGCATGTCTATTTACCATGACTTAAAGCTGGACAAGCTAGACTGCTGTGTTGCCATTATTAAAAACGCCCGAAGCCAAGTGATGGGAAAAAAGGATATTATCAAAGTAGAATGTGACATTGAAAAATTAAATTTAGATACGCTTGGTTTTATTGACTGCAATATTACCGTAAATATCATTAAAGACGGTGAAATCGTAGAAAAGAAGAAATTAAATCTCCCGGAAACCATTGAAAATGTGATTAAGTGTAAAAATCCACGGTGTATTACTTCCATTGAACAGGAATTAAAGCAGGTATTTGTTTTAACAGACAAAGAAAAGAAGATTTACCGCTGCAAGTATTGCGAAGAAAAATACGGCGAAAAAAAATAACACAGAAAAAAGAAGAACAGAGGTGTGCTATGGATTACAGACAGGCACGAGAGTATATAGGAGAACTGAATCGTTATGGCAGCGTGTTAGGATTAACTAATATCAAGGAACTGTTGAAACGGCTAAATCATCCGGAGCAGGAACTTTCCATTATTCATGTGGCAGGAACGAACGGAAAGGGTTCGGTGGTTTCCTATCTTTCCACTATTTATGGGGAGGCAGGATATAAGGTGGGGAGATATGTTTCGCCCACTATATGTAAATACAGAGAACGTATTCAGGTCAATAACAGATATATAGAAAAAAATGATTTTGCGGAGGGAATTACTTTAATTCAGAATATTGCAGAAGAAATGGTGACAGAAGGATTTTCACATCCCACACCCTTTGAAGTGGAAACGGCACTGGCATTGTGGTACTACAACCGCTGCTGCTGTGATCTAGTAATTTTGGAGTGCGGGTTAGGCGGCAGTGAGGATGCCACCAATGCCATGGAAAAAAAGATTTGCGCTGTATTTACCTCCATCAGCAGAGATCATATAGGAATTTTGGGAGAAACATTGGAGGAAATTGCCGCGGCAAAGGCAGGAATTCTGCGGAAAAATGTTCCAGCAGTGTCCATACAGCAGGAACCTGTGGTGGAGCGGGTGTTAAAACAGAAAGCGGCAGAAATTGGAACGGAACTTATTTTAGCGAATGATTCTAAGATAAAAATGTTGCAAAGTAATTTAGACCATCAGATATTTTCTTATGAAGATTTTGAAAATATAGAAATCGGACTAACAGGAGCGCACCAGGTCAGCAACGCAGTACTGGCACTAAAAGTGATTCAGACTTTACAGGAGAAAGGATTTCCGGTAAAGCGGGAAGCTGTCTATCAGGGATTTGCAAAAACGAAATGGATAGGCAGATTTACTGTGATTCATAAGAATCCTTTGGTTATTGTGGATGGCGCTCACAATGAAGATGGGGCCAAGAAGCTGGCACATACCATAAAAGAACAGCTGAGAGGCAAAAAACTGATATTTCTTATGGGAGTTTTTAAAGATAAGGAATATGAAAAGATCATAAAGGAAACTGCTTTCTTGGCAGATCAAATCATTACTTTTACCATACCGGACAATGAGCGTGCCTTATCGGCTATGGATTTGGCTTATGCGGTGAGAGTCTGCAATGAAAATGTGACGGCGGCAGACAGTTTGAAAGAGGCAATGGAAATGGCACTTTTGTTAGCCGGAAAAGAGGATGCGATTCTTGCTTTTGGTTCCTTATCTTTTACAGGAAGATTAATGGAACTGTTGGAAGAAATGAAGAAGAAAAGAAAGCCTATTGGCGTATGAAAGGCTTGGTGTACATGGATCAGGAAAAAATTAAACAGGCAGTGACTCTTTTGTTGGAAGGAATCGGTGAAGACATAAACAGAGAAGGATTAGAGGAAACGCCGGATAGGATAGCAAGAATGTGTGAAGAAATCTTTGGCGGATTGACAGAGGATGCCGGAGCACATTTGGAAAAGACATTTACGGTAGAACATAATGAAATGGTGTTGGAAAAAGATATTACCTTTTATTCCACCTGTGAACATCATTTAATGCCTTTTTATGGAAAGGCCTGTATTGCGTATATACCGAACGGTAAAGTGGCAGGTTTAAGTAAACTTGCCAGAACAGTGGAGGTTTTTGCAAAACGCCCTCAGATACAGGAAAAGGTGACAGGGCAGATTGCAGATGCCATGATGAAATATTTAGAACCACAAGGCGTTATGGTAGTCTTGGAGGCGGAGCATATGTGTATGACCATGCGGGGAGTGAAAAAGCCCGGAAGCAAAACGGTAACGGTTGCTGTAAGAGGCGTATTTGAACAGGATGAAAATTTGCAGAATCAATGTTTTCAGATGATGAAATTATAGTAGGGAATGGTGAAAATGGAACGAGTAAATCAGATTCTTGCTCATGAACTTTTTGTCAGGTGCTATAAACAAATTGAAAAATGGGAGAAAGAAAGAAAATTTTGCCGCCATAATATGGCACATTTTCTGGATGTTGCAAGAATAGCCAATATATACAATATGGAAGAGGAGCTAAACATAGAAAAGGAATTGATCTACGCTGCAGCACTGCTTCATGATATTGGAAGATTCAGGCAGTATGAGGATAACACGCCTCATGAAAAAGCCAGCTTAAAATATGCACCTGAGATTTTGGCAGACTGCGGATTTTCAGAAGAAGAAATTGCAGTGATTTCTGAAGCGATTGGAGAGCACAGAAATAAAGAAATTGCAGAAGAACACAGCTTCCGGGGGATATTTTATCGGGCGGACAAGGCTTCCAGAGCCTGTTTTGCCTGCAAAAGCGAAAAGGAATGCAACTGGAAAAACGAAAAGAAAAATCTTAAGTTATTTATTTAAAATAGTAAGGTATAGGGAGGAACAGGTATGAAAATCGGAAATAAAGAATTTAAAATCGGAAGCCACACTTATATTATGGGAATCTTAAATGTGACACCGGACTCTTTTTCAGACGGCGGAAAGTTTAATACCATGGATGCCGCATTAAAACAGGCGGAAAGAATGATTGCAGAGGGAGCAGATATCATTGATATTGGCGGAGAATCCACCAGACCGGGTTATACTCTTTTGAGCGATGAAGAGGAAATTGCCAGAGTGGTACCCACAGTGGAAGCGGTGAAAAAGCAGTTTGATATCCCGGTTTCCGTAGATACTTACAAGGGAAATGTGGCAAAAGCGGCAATCGATGCCGGAGCAGATATGATCAATGATATCTGGGGATTAAAGTTTGATGATGTTATGGCGGGAGTGATTGCTGAAAGCGGTCTGCCATGCTGTCTTATGCATAACCGCAAAGAACCGGATTATAAGAATTTCATGTTGGACATGCTTTCTGACTTATATGAAACGGTACAGATTGCAGAAAAAGCAGGGATTGCAGATGAAAAGATTATCTTAGATCCAGGTGTGGGCTTTGGAAAAACTTATGAAAATAATCTGGAAGTTATCAACAAATTAGAACAGCTGCATGCGCTGGGTTATCCTGTTTTACTTGGCACCTCCAGAAAATCTGTGATCGGTCTGACCCTGGATCTGCCGGTAGATGAGAGAGTGGAAGGCACTTTAGCAACTACGGTAATGGGTGTAATGAAAAAATGTTCTTTTGTGCGTGTACACGATGTAAAGGAAAATAAACGGGTAATTACCATGACAGAGGCAATTTTAGCAAGATAGGTAATCTGACAGATTCTTTTGTCGGCGAAATCATAAAACATAGAGAGGAGAGGTGTGATATGGATAAGATAAAGATCAAGGATTTGGAAGTTTATTGCAATCATGGTGTTAATAAAGAGGAAAATGTCCTTGGACAGAAGTTTTTAGTATCTGCTGTTTTATATACAGACACCAGACTGGCAGGCACAAGGGACGATTTAACGAAATCCATTGATTACGGTATGATCTGCCATAAAATCACACAATTTTTAAAGGAGCATACCTATCAGTTGATTGAAGCGGCAGCGGAACAGCTGGCGAAATTTTTGCTGTTGGAGGTTAAAAATTTAGAAAAGATTTCTATTGAAATTAAAAAGCCATGGGCACCGGTGGGGTTGCCGATAAATACGGTTTCGGTAGAAATGGAACGTCAATGGCATACGGCTTTTATCGCTCTTGGCTCTAATATGGGAGATAAGGAAGGCTATATCAACCAGGCACTGGAAAGTCTGGAAGAGCAGGAGGAATGTGAAATTGTCAAGCGTTCTGACTTGATCGTAACGGCACCCTACGGAATGACAGAACAGGAAGAATTTTTAAACGGTGCTTTGGAGCTTCGTACATTGCTGTATCCGTTAGAACTTTTAAAGCTTTTAAATCGCATAGAAAAGGAAGCCCACAGAGAACGGATCATTCACTGGGGACCGCGTACACTGGATTTAGATATCATTTTTTATGATGACATGGTGCTGGATTCAGAAAAACTTACTATACCTCACGCAGATATGAAAAACCGGGATTTTGTGCTCCGGCCATTGGCACAGATTGCTGGGTGGAAAAGACATCCTGTATTTGGAAAGACGGTAGCAGAAATGCTTCGGGAGTTGGAAGAAAAATAGAATAAAAGGCTGCGTTGGAAAAAGAATTAGAAAGTACAGAACGATTATGAACATTTGTTCTGTACTTTTTGTTTTTTTTATGGTAAGATGTATATTAAGATATGTAATCACTAATATGATCTGTGAAAATGTTTTGCACAATTTGTTTACTTGGAATGAATGAGAAAGGTCAAATAATAAAATGTCTGGAGAGGTAAATATAAAAATGAAAACAGTAACACAAGAATCTACGTTCAAATTACATGCCCCATATCAGCCCACCGGCGATCAGCCGCAGGCCATCACAGAACTTGTGCAGGGCTTTAGGGAAGGCAACCAATTTCAAACCCTACTGGGTGTGACCGGTTCCGGTAAGACTTTTACTATGGCAAATGTAATACAGGCGTTGAATAAGCCAACGCTTATCATTGCCCACAATAAAACATTGGCGGGGCAGCTGTATAGTGAATTTAAGGAATTTTTTCCTGAAAACGCAGTAGAATATTTTGTGAGTTACTACGATTATTACCAGCCGGAAGCCTATGTGCCATCCACTGATACCTATATAGCCAAAGACTCAGCGGTAAATGATGAAATCGATAAGTTGCGTCTGTCAGCTACTTCATCTCTGACAGAACGAAAGGATGTTATTGTTATAGCCAGTGTTTCCTGCATTTATGGTTTGGGAAGTCCGGAAGATTATATGGGAATGATGATTTCTCTGAGACCGGGAATGGAGAAGAACCGAGATGATGTTTTGCGAGAACTGGTGGATATTCAGTATACCAGAAATGAAATGGATTTCAAACGAGGTTCCTTCAGAGTGCATGGAGATGTGTTAGAGATTATTCCAGCAAACTTTTCAGACACTGCTATTCGTATTGAATTTTTTGGTGATGAGATTGACCGGATTACAGAAATTGATGTTTTGACCGGGGAAATCAAAGGAGCCTTAGAGCATGCGGCAATTTTCCCGGCCTCCCACTATGTGGTACCTCAGGAAAAGATTAATCGTGCGGTGGAGGATATTGAAAAGGAATTAGAAGAACGGGTGGCTTATTTTAAAAGCGAAGATAAGCTTTTAGAGGCACAGCGAATTGCAGAGCGTACCCACTATGATATGGAAATGCTGCGAGAGACAGGTTTTTGTTCTGGTATTGAGAATTACTCCAGACACCTAAACCATATGCCCGCAGGGGCACCGCCCCATACACTGATGGATTATTTCCCAGACGATTTTTTAATTATTGTGGACGAGTCTCACATTACAATTCCTCAGATTAGAGGAATGTTTTTTGGAGATCAGTCCCGAAAGAATACTTTAGTAGATTATGGGTTTCGTCTGCCGTCTGCCAAGGATAACAGACCTCTTAACTTTGAAGAATTTGAAAGCAGGATATGCCAGATGATGTTTGTGTCTGCCACCCCTTCCGTATATGAGGAGGAACACGAACTGTTGCGGGCAGAGCAGATTATACGGCCTACCGGACTTTTGGATCCGGAGATTTCAGTGCGGCCCATCGAAGGGCAGATTGATGATCTGATTGGCGAAGTAAACAAAGAAGTGGAGAAACACAATAAGGTATTGGTGACTACTTTGACCAAAAAGATGGCGGAGGATCTGACAGAATATATGAGGGAAGTGGGTATTCGGGTCAAATATCTTCATTCTGATATTGATACGTTAGAGAGAGCAGAAATTATCCGTGATATGCGTCTGGATGTGTTTGACGTGTTGGTGGGAATTAACTTATTGCGGGAAGGTCTGGATATTCCTGAGATTAGTCTGGTTGCCATATTGGATGCGGACAAGGAAGGGTTCCTTCGTTCGGAAACTTCTTTGATACAGACGGTGGGACGTGCGGCAAGAAATGCGGAAGGCCATGTTATCATGTATGCAGATATGATCACCGATTCTATGAAAAATGCCATTTCCGAGACAGAGCGCAGACGAAAAATCCAGCAGCAGTATAATGAAGAACATGGGATTACGCCTCAGACCATTAAGAAGAGTGTTAGGGATTTGATCAGCATTTCTAAGGAAATTGCCAAGGAGGAAGAAAAGTTTTCTAAAGACCCTGAATCCATGAGCAGGAAAGAATTAGAGAAGTTAATTAAAGATATGGATAAGAAGATGAAGAAGGCAGCGGCAGAGCTGAACTTTGAGGCAGCAGCAGAATTGCGGGATAAAATGTTAGAATTAAAGATTCATTTAAGTGAGATAGAAAAATAAAGGAGCAGATATGAGTGAAAACAGCAGACAATATATAAAGATACGTGGTGCCAGTGAGCATAATTTAAAAAATATTGATTTGGATATTCCAAGAAATGAATTTGTGGTATTGACGGGATTAAGCGGTTCCGGTAAGTCTTCCCTCGCCTTTGATACTATTTATGCAGAAGGACAGAGAAGATATATGGAGTCTTTGTCTTCCTATGCAAGACAGTTCTTGGGGCAGATGGAGAAACCAGAGGTGGAAAGCATTGAAGGATTATCGCCTGCCATATCTATCGACCAGAAATCCACCAACCGCAACCCACGTTCTACGGTGGGAACTGTAACCGAGATATATGATTATTTCCGTCTGCTTTATGCAAGAATCGGTATTCCTCATTGTCCAAAATGCGGCAAAGAAATTAAAAAGCAGACAGTGGACCAGATGGTGGACCGGATCATGGAACTACCGGAACGGACGAAAATTCAGTTGTTGGCACCGGTAGTCCGGGGAAGAAAGGGGGAGCATGTAAAACTTTTTCAGCAGATTAAAAAGAGCGGCTATGTGCGTGTGCGTGTGGACGGCAATATGTACGAACTGTCTGAGGAGATTAAGTTAGATAAGAATATTAAGCATAATATTGCAGTAGTGGTAGACCGATTGGTAATCAAAGAAGGGATTGAAAAACGTCTGACGGATTCCATCGAAAATGTATTAGAGCTGGCAGAGGGCTTACTGATTGTGGATATTATTGATGGGGAACCTATGAATTTCAGTCAAAGTTTTTCCTGTCCGGACTGTGATATTAGTATTGATGAGATTGAACCGAGAAGCTTTTCCTTTAACAATCCGTTCGGGGCTTGTCCACACTGTCTGGGACTGGGCTATAAGATGGAATTTGATGTAGATTTAATGATTCCGGATAAGTCGGTGAGTTTAGCAGACGGAGCAATTATTGCCATGGGCTGGCAGTCAAGTTCGGAGGAAGGTAGCTTTACCAATGCAATTTTGCAGGCACTGGCCAAAGAATACCAGTTTGATCTGAGTACACCATTTGACGAACTGCCGGAAAATATTCAAGATGTGATTATTAACGGAACCAATGGAAAAGTGGTGAAAGTATATTATAAAGGTCAGCGGGGAGAAGGTGTCTATGATGTGGCATTTGAAGGTCTGATCCGCAATATGCAGAAACGTTACAGAGAAACAGGTTCCGATACAATGAAAGCAGAGTACGAAAGCTTTATGCGGATTACACCGTGTAAGACTTGTAAGGGACAGCGGTTAAAGAAAGAATCCCTTGCCGTAACAGTAAGCGGAAAAAATATTTATGAAGTAACCTCCATGTCTGTAAAGCAGCTGATTCATTTTCTGGAAGAACTGAATCTGACGAAACAGCAGCAGCTTATTGGTGCCCAGATATTAAAAGAAATCAAAGCGCGCGTGAAATTTTTGATGGATGTGGGACTGGAATATCTTAGTCTTTCCAGAGCTACAGGTACCTTATCCGGTGGTGAGGCGCAAAGAATCCGGCTGGCAACACAAATTGGTTCGGGGTTAGTTGGAGTTGCATATATTTTGGACGAGCCAAGTATCGGACTTCATCAGAGAGATAACGATAAATTAATTGCAACCTTAAGGCATTTGAAGGAGTTGGGAAATACATTGATCGTAGTAGAGCATGATGAAGATACCATGTTTGCGGCAGATTATATTGTAGATATCGGACCGGGAGCAGGAGAACATGGCGGAGAGGTGGTTGCCGTAGGAAATGCTCAGGAGATTATGGCAAATGAAAATTCTGTCACAGGAGATTATTTAAGCGGAAGAAAGAAAATTCCGGTACCGGAGGTTAGAAAGAAACCTACCGGATTTTTAAAGGTGGTCGGTGCTGCAGAAAACAATTTAAAAAATATTAATGTGGACATTCCGCTGGGAGTTATGACCTGTGTTACCGGAGTGTCCGGTTCAGGAAAAAGTTCTCTGGTAAATGAGATTTTATATAAAACTTTGGCAAAAAAATTAAACCGTGCCAGAACCATTCCCGGAAAGCATAAGGAAATTCGAGGTATGGAACAGTTAGATAAGGTCATTGACATTGACCAGTCCCCAATCGGAAGGACACCCCGCTCCAATCCGGCCACCTATACAGGAGTATTTGATCAGATACGCGACTTGTTTGCAGCAACGGCAGATGCCAAAGCAAAAGGGTATAAAAAGGGAAGATTCAGCTTTAACGTAAAAGGAGGGCGATGCGAAGCCTGCAGTGGTGACGGTATTTTAAAGATAGAAATGCATTTCCTGCCGGATGTATATGTGCCTTGTGAAGTCTGCGGAGGAAAACGTTACAACAGGGAAACCTTGGAGGTAAAATATAAGGGAAAGAGCATATTTGACGTGCTGGATATGACCGTGGAAGAGGCAATGGGCTTTTTCGAAAATGTTCCCTCCATTCATTGTAAAATAAAAACATTAAACGATGTGGGTCTTTCTTATATTAAGTTAGGACAGCCCTCCACTACACTTTCCGGAGGAGAAGCACAAAGAATTAAACTTGCTACAGAATTAAGTAAGAGAAGTACAGGTAAGACCATCTATATTTTAGACGAACCTACCACCGGACTGCATTTTGCCGATGTACACAAGCTGGTGGAAATTCTGCAGCAGTTAGCAGAAGGCGGCAATACGGTGGTGGTGATTGAACATAATCTTGACGTAATTAAAACAGCGGATTATATTATTGATATTGGACCGGAAGGCGGCGAGGGCGGCGGAACCATTGTAGCTGCCGGCACACCGGAAGAAATTACAAAATGTAAAGAGTCTTATACAGGAAAGTATATTAAAAAATATTTGGAAAAATAAAGCAGGAGGATACCAATGAAGCTTATTTTAGCATCGGAATCACCAAGAAGAAAAGAACTGCTAAAGCAGATTGGCATGGAGTTTGAAGTTATGTCCTGTGGCGGAGAAGCGCCGGTTACAGTGACCTTGCCCTATCAGATAGTGGAAGAACATGCAATGCAGAAAGCAAAGGCTGTGGCTGGAAAAATAATGGAACCTGCCATCATTATAGGGGCAGATACGGTGGTGGCATTGAAAGACTGTATTTTGGAGAAGCCGAAAAATAAGGCAGAGGCAAAGGAAATGCTGCAAAAGCTTCAGGGAAATACCCATGAAGTTTATACTGGTGTGGTGATCATAAAAAGGTATG
Source organism: uncultured Eubacteriales bacterium (assembly GCA_949289145.1). Taxonomy (GTDB): domain Bacteria; phylum Bacillota; class Clostridia; order Lachnospirales; family Lachnospiraceae; genus RUG11237. Next base: position 12,597 of record CASEML010000076.1, read on the forward strand.
AAGATGGAACCCAAAAGCAAGTGAAATTTCATGAATGTACCAAAGTGACTTTTTATAAAATGTCAGCTCAGGAAATAGAGGATTACGTAAATACAGGAGAACCTATGGATAAAGCAGGTAGTTATGGGATTCAAGGGATTGGTGCCAAATACGTGAAAGAAATCGTCGGTGACTATAATAATGTGGTGGGACTGCCTGTGGCACGTTTGTATCAGGAGCTAAAGGAGAAATAGTATGATAAAACTGATTGCAAGTGATATTGATGGAACGTTAATTGCGGAAGGCACTCATGAGTTTCCCAAGGAATTAGGTGATGTGATCGATCGATTGAAGAAGCAGGGGATTATGTTTGTGGCTGCCAGCGGAAGGCAGTATAAAAGTATGTATCGTTTATTTCAGGATAAGGCGGAAGATGTCATATTTGTATCAGGAAACGGCTCCTATATCCGGTGTCGTGATTATGATATCAGAGAATATCGTATGCCCAAAGACATATTGCAGCGGTTAGTAAAAGAAATCCGTTCTATGGAACAGGAAGGATATTGCTTTATGGCAGAATCTAAGGATACAGCCTATGTGGAAGTAAACAGTGAGGAATTTAAAGATTTGCTGGTGAATGGATACCATTATGAAATTACGCCGGTAAAGGATATTTTGAAAGAATGTGATGATGTGTTGAAAATTTCACTATACCATAAAACAAATATTCAGGCGGCTGCAGACAAAATGATTCCTCAGTGGCAGCAGGAATTAAAAGTACTGCGCTCCGGTACCAACTGGGTAGATTTTATGCCGGCTGGAGTAGATAAAGGAAATGCCATAGCATCAATTCAGCAAGTGATGGGAATCAAAAAAGAAGAAACAGTTGTGTTTGGCGATAATAACAACGATGTGGGAATGTTTGAACAGGCAAAATACAGTTATGCAGTAGAAAGTGCGCCGAAAGAAGTGATAAAACAAGCGGCATATATTGCAAAAACTCCGGAAAAACAAGGGGTAATCAGACTGCTGCAGCAGCTGACAGACAGGCTGGAACAGGGAATGGAAATTTGAATAAAGTGGGAGGATAAGAACATGTATGACAAAATGTGTTTACAGTGTTTTTTAGATAATCAGTTAAAATTGTTTCCGGAAAAGGTGGCAGAAACCTTGGAGGAAGCAGAAAAATTTTTAGAGGATTGTATGGCAGTGGTATGCAACAATGCAAAAGAAGTAAAAGCATACTGGGAAGAGTGTGGTATGGATATCAGTGGTATGACCATAGAGGAAATAAAGGAATCAGAGGAAGTTTTTTCCCTTCCGGACGGAAGATTTCTTATTGTAGAAGGGTAGAGTTTGTCTGATGAAACTGCTGTTGATCCGTCATGGGATGACCAAAGGAAATGAAAAGAAAAGATATATAGGAATTACCGATGAAGAATTGTCAGAGCAGGGAAAAGTCCAAGTCTATACATTAAGGCAGCAGTTGACACTTGAAGGAATGCTGGAGAAAAACATGGAAAAAACCTATATTGTAGTCAGTCCTATGAAACGCTGTAAACAAACGGCAGAAGGGCTAAATCTATGGAAGCCGAAAGAATTAGGGGAGCAAGGTTCTGCAGTAGTGGTGAAGGAAGATAGACTGCGGGAATGCAATTTTGGACTGTTTGAAAATAAAAATTATCTGGAATTAAAGGATGAGCCGTTGTATCAGGAGTGGATTGACAGTAACGGAACCATGGATTTTCCTCAAGGAGATAACCTTCGGCAGTGGAAGAATGGCTGTGTTCAGGCATTTGCTTTTCATGTGAAAAAGGCAGAAGAACAAGGCTGTGAACAGATTATTTTTGTAATACACGGCGGAAGTATTATGGCAATTATGGAGCAATATGATGAAGAAAAAAAGGGATATTATGATTACCATGTGAAGAATGCAGATGGGTATTATGGAGAAATTATAAATATGCGTATCTGCAGCAAAAGAAAAATTGTTTGATAATCATCAGATGCTGTTACAGCAGGGCAGAGGTAAAATATGTCAGACATATGTTATGTCAGAGGGATGGTTTTTCTGCCCTGTTGGTTTTATGATATTTAGAAAGCAATTATGGTGTTATTGTGGTATTTTCGGCAGAGGTATCTCCGTTAGCTGCCTCTGTGGCAAATTCGGTGTTTACAATCTCTTCGTAAGGTACACGCTGGCTCAATTCGCCTGCTTCTTCTAAAATATTCTGTAATAGTGTAAAACTATCTTCTTCAAAGATCAGATTTTCTTTCCATGTATTTTGTTCTAAGTAGCGGTTAAGAATGGTGACTAAAGTATCCGTGTCGGTATCCGTAAACTGGGGAGCGATTACTTTGGCGATTTCTTCCGCAGTATGGGTGTTTACATAGTCCATGCCTTTTTGCAATGCTTTTGTGAAAGCAAGCACTGTATCCGGATTGGAGGATAGGAAACTTTTCTTGGCACTGTAGGCTGTGTAAGGAACGTATCCAGATTCCACACCCAAAGAGGCAACTACATAACCTTTTCCTTCCTGCTCGATTAAAGTAGCAGATGGCTCAAATTCTACGGTGAAGTCCCCCTGACCGCCGGTAAAGGCTGCGGCAGTGGAGCCAAAGTCAATGCTTTGATTAATGTTTAAATCCTCTGGCTGAATACCGTTCTTTTTTAAGATATATTCAAACACCATTTGCGGCATTCCGCCTTTTCGACCACCTAAAATTTCCTTTTCCTGAAGCATATCAAAAGAAAAGTGATCCAGTTTTTCACGGCTGACTAAAAAGTTCCCAGCACGCTGTGTCAGCTGGGCGAAATTTACCACATAGTCGTCGGTATCACCAAGATACACATAGATGGAGGATTCGGAGCCCATAAATCCAATATCGGCTTCTCCGGATAAAAGGGCGGTCATAGTTTTATCAGCGCCGAATCCAGTAACCAGTGTAAGGTCAATACCTTCTTCGGCAAAATATCCTTCTTCAATGGCAACGTACTGAGGGGCATAAAACACGGAATGAGCCACTTCGTTTAATACCAGCGGGGTGCCGCCTGTGCCGGAACTTTTGTTTGTGCAGCCGCTGAAAGTCAGAAGTAAAAGGCAAAAAAGTGCCGCCAGTGACAATACTTTCTTTTTCATAGAAACCTCCTAAATTATATGATTCGAATATTACAAGAGACGAATCAATACATACTGATATAGTATATGAAAATCGTAAAAAAAGGTTACACTTATTGACGGAGGAAAAACAAATCACTATAATTGAAGCAGTAAAACAGAAAATGTCAGTAAAAGGAGCGACAATATGAAATATATTTTAGATACTCATACCCATACCGTAGCAAGCGGACATGCATATAGTACGGTAGATGAAATGATTAACGCGGCAGCAGAGAAGACCTTGGAACTTCTGGCAATTACAGAACACGCACCGAAAATGCCCGGAAGCTGTCAGGAAATTTATTTTAGTAATTTAAAAGTACTTCCAAGAGAGAAAGAGGGCATACAGCTGTTGTTTGGCGTAGAACTGAATATTATGGATTATCAAGGCAATGTTGATTTGCCGGAACGCCTGCTGCAGCAGATGGATATTGTAATTGCAAGTATGCATACTCCATGTGTTCCTCACGGAACAGTAGAACAAAATATGTCTGCTTTTATAGGAGCGATGAAAAATCCATATGTGAATATCATCGGGCACCCGGATGATGGTAAATATCCGGTGGATTATGAAGAACTTGTACTTGCAGCAAAGAAGTATCATAAATTATTGGAAGTAAATAATAATTCCCTGATGCCTCATTCTTTCCGAGAAAACGCAAGAGAAAACGACATTACAATGTTAAAATTCTGTAAAAAGCATCAAGTGCCAGTAGTTGTGGGCAGTGATGCACACCATACGGATTATGTGGGACGCCATGCAGAAGCATATGAAATTTTCGAAGAAATCGATTTTCCGGAAAGCTTAGTAGCTAATGCAGATAAAGAATTGCTGTTGGCATTTTTAAATAGGTAACAGTTCGGCTTTATTGGTTATGTGCTGTTCTTCGAAACCGATAGGTTTGAAAATTTACAGTAAACCTTCTATAGACTTTTTTACTTTAATATGTTAAACTGTAAAGTGTTAAAGTGAAAGGAAGTAGTGGAACATGAATAAAAAATTGCGTTCAGAGGCAGCAGATCAGCTGTTTGATGCCATTTTAAGCTTAGAAACAAGAGAAGAATGTTATGCATTTTTTGAAGATTTATGTACGGTAAATGAATTGTTGTCCCTGACACAGCGTTTGGAAGTGGCAGGGATGCTGCGTGAGAAAAAAACTTATTTGGAAATTGCGGAAAAGACCGGAGCTTCTACTGCCACTATCAGCAGAGTGAATCGTTCTTTAAATTATGGAAATGATGGATATGACATGGTGTTTCAACGTATGGATTCTTTAGAAGGATAAGAGGTAAAAAGATAAAGCTAAAAATGCCCCACAGTTTACTGTGGGGTATTTACTTAGCTTTATCTTTTTTTGATTCTGCCGACTGGGAAGGAGCAATGTCGTCCACCAGCTTTTCAATTAATAGTTTTTTTACATATACATCAAAGCTTAACATACAAATAAAGGAAAATAAGTGAAGGAAATCTTTGGCTTCCTCAGGTGCATCGGAAAATGATGTAAAAGACTTTTTGTATTCCACCAGAATGTCTTTCACCAAACGGTCTGCTTGTTCTTTTTCAAAACTAAACACTTCATTATAAATATCCTGAAGATTCATTCCCTCTTCGGCATTGAAATATTTTTCAGTCAACGGTGTTAACAGGTTTTGGATATCTGTAATAGATAAGATATTTTTAAAATAGTAAATGAAAATCAGCAACAGCATATGCTCTTTGGAATATTTCTTTTTCACCGGTGGTGGAAGCAGATTATTTTTGGCATAATTGTTGATCATGGTTTTAGTTAATATTTTATCGGAATCGTAACGTTTTGTGGATTCTAAATGCTCATCCATAAAAGTGGTTACCTGATCCATATATAGTTCAATATTGGGAATATCCTCAGGCTTGATATAGTCGATATTTTTTATTTTATCCAATACGCTTCTCAAGTAATCGGATGTATTGCTGCTCATTGTAATCACCTCTACCACACATTATATAGTATTTAAAACTATATGACAAGACTTATTCTATAAAATCCTCGTCGGGAATAGCAATGCCTCTGGGTTCTACCGGTGTGGAAAATACAATCTGTGTACTGGTTTTGCCAAAGTGCTGTAATCTGCCGATAAAGGTGTCCAACTCCATGGTACTGTGAAAGGCAACCTTCAACAGCATACTGTAATCTCCGGTGACACAGTTGCATTCTAAAACATTAGGTTCCTGCGTAATAAAAGGATAAAATTCGGCCTTTTGATTAGGTTCCATAGCCAGGTTGATAAAGGCCGTAATGTGATAACCTATTTTGTGCCGGTTAATTCTGGCGCGGTAGGAAGTAATAATTCCCTGTTTTTCTAAATTGTCAATGCGGGCAGAAACAGCCGGTGAAGATAAGTACACTTTTTCAGCAATGACTTTTAAGGGTGTTCTTGCGTTTTTTTGCAAAATGCGAATAATCTGGCGGTCAATTTTGTCCATAGCAATCCTTCTTTCTTAAAATCATGTATTTTATGTAACAATTCCGCTCATGGTATGTTATACAAGTGCATTTTATGCCAGTATAACGCACTTGTATAATATACCATGGCTGAACTGTTACTATTTTACCGGGAACTTATTTTGACTTAATTAAATTAAGTTTGAAACGATTATAACACGCAAAATTAAGTTAGTCCACAAAATAAAATAAATTATCAAGAGTTTTAGGAAACATATTTACTTTTTGGAATCTTGTGTGCTATGCTTCAGGGGTCAACAAAAATCACTTAAATGCAAAACAGTAAGCAGACAAAAAGAAAGGTATGGTAAAAGATATGAGAACAGAATTTGATTCTATTGGAGCCCTTGAAATTCCTGAGGAGGCATATTATGGTGTACAGTCATTACGAGCAAAACAAAACTTTCAAATTACAGGACGCAGGCTTCATCCTCAGTTTATTACCAGCTTGGTGAAAATAAAAAAAGCTGCGGCCATCACAAATTTCGAAGCAGGAAAATTATCACAGGAGATTGCAGATGCTATTATAAAATCATGTGATGAAATTGCCGAGGGAAGTTTAAGAGAAGAATTTATTGTGGATGCCATTCAGGGAGGTGCGGGTACTTCAGCAAACATGAACGGAAATGAAGTGATTGCCAATCGGGCTATTGAACTGTTGGGCGGTGTAAAAGGAGATTACACCATAGTTCACCCCAACGATCATGTAAATATGGCTCAGTCTACCAATGACGTAATTCCCACAGCAGGAAAACTTACGGTATTAACAATGCTTCCCGGATTAATTGATGAATTACGAAAACTGGAGAAAGAATTGAATAAAAAATCCATAGAATTTGATTCTATACTAAAGATGGGACGGACTCAGCTTCAGGATGCGGTTCCCATGCGGCTGGGACAGTCTTTTCATGCATTTGCCAGTGTAGTCGCAAGAGACATTACAAGAATAAAAAAAGCTTCCAAAGAGATGATCACAGTAAATCTTGGGGGCACCGCCATTGGTTCTGCAATCAATGTAAGCCCACTTTATATGGGAAGAATTGTTCCGAATCTTTCCAAAATAACAGGAATTACGTTTATGCAGGCAGATGATTTGTTTGATGCCACACAGAATCTGGATGGCTTTGTGACTGTATCCAGTGCATTAAAGACTTGTGCGGTGAATTTGTCAAAAATTTGCAATGATTTAAGACTGTTGTCCAGCGGTCCTCGCACCGGAATTCATGAGATTAATCTTCCTGCAAAACAGAATGGTTCCTCTATTATGCCTGGAAAAGTAAATCCTGTGATTCCTGAGGTAGTAACACAGGTGGCATATCAGGTGATTGGTCATGATATCACCATTACCATGGCGGCAGAAGCAGGACAAATGGAACTGAATGCCTTTGAACCGGTTCTGTTTTATGATTTATTTGAATCCATCGATCAGCTTCGAGGGGCGGTAAGTACATTGACAGAGAACTGTATCAGCGGAATCACGGCAAATAAAGAAGAATGTAAGAAGCATTTAGAAGCCAGTGTTGGAATATCAACAGCACTTTGCCCCTATATTGGTTATAAGAAGGCGGCAGATATTGCAAAAAAATCATTAAAGACAGGAATGAAAGTAAAAGAACTGGTGTTAAAAGAAGGTCTGCTTACAGAAGGAGAACTGGCAGCTATATTAGAACCGGCACACCTGACCCAGCCTATGCATGCTTAAGTTTCGTGATTTATAGAAATTTATAGTAACAGTTTGCTTTGATGGTTATCAGGACGCCCCTAGCGGATACCCTTCTTCTTAGAAAGGCAGAACATTTAACAGCCTTTCTAAGAAGAAGGGTATCCGCTAGGGGCTGTTCTTGAAAAATCACAAGCCTAAATGTGACTATTTCAGTGGATTAGGTTACTGTGTTTCATAAACTCCAAAACGTAAAAGTGTTCTAACCAATACGGCTAAACTGCTACAATTTTATAGAATAATCCTGTAAAACATCATTGCAATAAGAACGTCTGTTTGATATAATTATAAAAAAGTTTCAAAAGGATGTTGCTTGCTGTTAACAGCAGGAAAAGCATGATGGAGGAAATAACATGAGCATTTATGATTCATTAAATGATATGCAGAGACAGGCAGTGTTTCAAACGGAAGGTCCGGTTTTAATACTGGCAGGTGCAGGATCGGGAAAGACAAGAGTGCTGACACATAGAATTGCATATTTAATAGAAGAAAAAGGGATAAATCCATGGAATATTATGGCAATTACCTTTACCAACAAGGCGGCTTCTGAGATGAGAGAGCGAGTGGACAATCTGGTAGGATTTGGATCAGAAAGCATCTGGGTCAGTACCTTTCACTCCACTTGTGTCCGGTTTTTACGGCGTTACATTGACCGTTTAGGTTATGACACTAACTTTTCTATTTACGACACAGATGACCAGAAAAGTGTTATGAAAGAAGTGTGCAAGAAGCTTCAAGTGGACACCAAAATATATAAAGAAAGAAATCTGCTTTCTGCTATTTCCAAGGCTAAAAACGAAATGATACTTCCAGAAGAATTTGAAGCCAATGCAGGCGGCGATTACGGTTTGAAAAAGGTAGCGGCAGTTTATCATGAGTATCAAAAACGCTTAAAAAGTAATAATGCACTGGACTTTGATGATTTGCTGGTAAAGACCGTGGAACTGTTACAAAACAATCCCGATGTGTTAGATTACTATCAGGAGCGGTTTCGTTATATTATGGTGGATGAGTATCAGGATACTAATACCGTACAATTTAAATTTATCAGTCTGCTGGCGGCAAAATACAGAAATCTTTGTGTGGTAGGCGATGATGATCAGTCCATATATAAGTTTCGCGGAGCTAATATCCGTAATATTTGGGATTTTGAAAAGGTGTATCAGGAAGCAATGGTGATTAAACTGGAACAGAACTATCGCTCCACACAAAATATTCTGGATGCTGCCAACAGTGTAATCCGAAATAATTCACAGCGTAAAGAGAAATCATTGTGGACAGACAACGGAACCGGAGAGAAAATAGATTTTCATCAGTTTGACTCTGCATATGAGGAAGCAGAATACATAACTTATGATATTTCAAAACGGGTGCGGGAAGGAATTCATCAGTATAATAATTGTGCTATTTTATATAGAACAAATGCCCAGTCCCGTATGTTTGAAGAAAAGTTTGTGGCATCTAACATACCCTATAAAATCGTAGGCGGTGTAAATTTTTACGCAAGAAAAGAAATTAAGGATATTTTAGCGTATTTAAAAACCATTGACAACGGAAAAGATGAAATTGCAGTAAAGCGTATTATCAATGTTCCAAAGCGGGGAATCGGTGCCGCAAGTCTAGGAAAAGTGGATTATTATGCACAAGAACAGGGAATCAGCTTCTATGATGCATTAAAAAGAGCAGACGAAGTTCCGGGTCTGGGCAGGGCTGAAGCAAAAATACGCCCGTTTGTGACCATGATACAGGCATACAGAAGCAAGCTTCCATATATGAAATTAACAGAAATTGTAGAAGAACTAATCGAAGAAACAGGGTATGTGAAGGAACTGGAAGCAGAAGGTACCGATGAGGCAGAAGCAAGAATTGAAAATATTGATGAATTGCTCAACAAACTTATGGATTATGAAGATAAAGAAGAAAATCCTACTCTGAGCGGATTTTTAGAAGAAGTGGCATTGGTGGCAGACATAGATAATTTAGAAATGGGCAGTGATTATGTTGTGTTAATGACAATGCACAGTGCGAAAGGGCTGGAATTTCCAAATGTTTATCTGGTGGGGATGGAGGACGGTGTTTTTCCCAGTTATATGACCATAACTTCAGATGACAAAATGGAAATTGAGGAAGAGCGAAGACTGTGCTATGTGGGAATTACAAGAGCCATGGAAAAACTTCATATTACATGTGCTAAAATGCGTATGATGCGTGGAGAAACTCAGTACAACAAAATGTCCCGTTTTGTAAGGGAAATTCCTGTAGAACTTTTTGAAACACAGCCCCAAAAAGAAAAATTTATGCCGGAAGAAAAAGCTTCTGCTTATCAACAGGCAAAAGCGGTATTCCGCACAAAACCGGTTGCCACAAAACAGTTTACGGTCACAAAGGCAGAATCCTTGGATTATAATGTGGGAGATACTGTTTTGCATAAAACCTTCGGACAAGGCTTGGTTAAGGATATCACCGAGGGAGGCAGAGACTACGAAGTAACCGTGGAATTTGGCAAGGTCGGAGTAAAGAAAATGTTTGCTTCCTTTGCTAAACTGCAGAAAATATAATAGATATATAAAAATTTTATCACAATTTTGGGATTATTTAAAAATGCCGCTTATATTTGAGAGCATCGAATCAGTGGTGTGTATCAGTTCAGCTTTGATGGTGATCAGGACGCCCCTAGCGGATACCATTTTTCTCAGAAAGGCAGAACATTTAACAGCCTTTCTGAGAAAAATGGTATCCGCTAGGGGCGTCCTTCTAACCAATAAGCCTGAACTGTTACAGTGGTGTTTTGTGACATAATGAAACACATTGAATATAAAGATAAAATGTGATAAAATGGGGAAAGTATTTGGTGAATTGAAAACAGGAATGTTAGGAAACAGACCGGAGGCGGTATCATGAATTGCAAAGAAGCGGAACGGCGGATTCCGTTCTATTTAAATGAACAACTAGAAGAAAAAGAAACAAAAGAATTTCTAATGCATATGAAATCATGTGAATCTTGTTATGAAGAAATGGAAATAACATATATGGCTTCCATAGGTTTGGAACGACTAGAAAGTGCTTCATCTCTTGATATTAATGAAGAAATGCATCGGATCTTGCAGCAATCAGAAAAAAAATTAAAAAAAAGGCAAATAATAAGACGAGCCGGGCTGGTGATCAACACACTTGCTATGGTTTCGGTGGTGATTACGCTTTTATTTCAAATCAATCTATGGGTGACTGGGGAAGTGCCGAAAATTCCTTTTTTCGAAATTACCTTCAGCCATTGAAAATAGGAGAAAATTATGGGAAAAATAGTATTAATTGACGGACATAGTATTTTAAACAGAGCGTTTTATGGACTTCCTATGTTGAGTAATTCCAAGGGAGTGCCAACCAATGCAATCTACGGATTTTTAAATATTATGTTTAAAATATTAGAAGAAGAAAAACCAGAATATTTAACGGTGGCTTTTGATGTGCATGAACCGACCTTTCGCCATAAAATGTATGCGGAATATAAGGGAACTAGAAAACCAATGCCGGAAGAATTGAGAACACAGGTGCCGTTAATTAAAGATATGCTGCGGGCCATGGGGGTAAGAATTGTAGAACAGGCAGGCTACGAAGCTGATGATATTTTAGGAACCATTGCAAAAAAAGCAGAACGTCAGGGAATGAGTGCCGTTATTGTTTCCGGAGACAGAGATTTACTGCAGCTGGCCTCCAAGGAGATTAAGATCAGAATTCCAAAAACTAAGAAAAGCGGAACGGAAATTGAAGATTATACAGAGGAACAAGTAAAAGCAGTTTATGGAGTGACACCGGAAGAATTTATTGATATGAAGGCGTTGATGGGAGATACTTCTGACAATGTTCCCGGGGTACCTGGCATCGGAGAAAAAACGGCAGGCTCTATTATTGCGGCCTTTGGAAGTATTGAAAATGCCTATGCTCATCTGGAGGAAATTAAACCCAACCGGGCAAAGGAAAATCTGAAAGAATTTTATGAACAGGCGAAGTTTAGTAAAAAACTGGTAACAATCTGTACCGAAGCTGATATTTCTTATGAAATTCAAAGTGCGGAACTTTCTGATCTTTATACGGAACAGGCCTATGTACTTTGTAAAGAGTACGAATTTAAAAATTTTTATTCGAGATTTGAAGGAAAGGGAAAAGACACAGCAGATGAAAAATGGAAGATTCAACAGGTGGATGATTTTCCGGAAGCAGAAGAGATCTTTGCAAATCTCCCAGGGAAACATTTTGCTTTCCAGTATGTAATGGCAAAGGAGGAAGTGAAGGCACTGGCATTTACCGGAGATGGTCAGAGGATTTATTATATAGAAAAACAGGGATTTTTTACGGAAGGATATTTTTCTGACAAAGTATCAAAGGCAATAGCCAAAGCAGAATCCGCAGCTACCTTTGATCTAAAATCCCAGTTATCTTATATTGAAAATTACAGAGAAATACAGGATAAGATTCATGATCTTACCATTGGGGCATATTTGTTAAATCCGCTGAAAAGCGAATATGCTTATGATGAAATTGCCAAGGAGTATTTAGAGCAAATGCTGCCTTCAGTGGAAGATTTATTTGGAAAAGTAAAGTTAGAGAAGGCAGTACTTACGCAAGAAGAAGGCGTTGTAAAATACTTTGCTAATATGGCAGGCTGTGCTTTTTTTGCCTGTGAAAAAATGTTAGACAACCTGAAACAGGAGGAAATGTATCACCTGTATGAAGATATTGAAATGCCATTGGTATTTACTTTGTATGAAATGGAGCAGGCAGGCGTTAAGGTTGAGGCAGAAGAACTAAAGAAGTACGGCGAAGAATTAAAAATAAAAATTAAAGAGATGGAACAGGAAATTTATAAGGAAGCAGGAGAGGAATTTAATATTAATTCTCCGAAACAGCTAGGTGAAGTTTTGTTTGAACATATGAAACTTCCCAATGGAAAGAAGACAAAAACAGGATATTCCACAGCAGCCGATGTGTTAGAAAAGCTGGCAAAGGATTATCCCATTGTATCAAAAATATTAGAATACAGACAGTATACAAAACTAAATTCCACTTATGCAGAAGGACTGGTAAGCTGTATCAAAGAGGATGGCAGAATTCATTCTAAGTTTAACCAGACCATAACGGCCACCGGACGTATCAGCAGTACGGAACCCAATTTACAGAATATTCCTATTCGTATGGAGCTTGGCAGGCTGATTCGTAAAGTATTTGTGGCAGAAAAAGATTATGTGCTGATCGATGCGGATTATTCTCAGATTGAACTTAGGGTACTTGCTCATATGTCAGAAGACGAAAGACTGATCCAAGCATATAAAACAGATGAGGATATTCACAGAATTACGGCGTCTCAGGTATTTCATATTCCCTTTGAGGAAGTGACACCTTTGCAGAGAAGAAATGCCAAGGCAGTAAATTTTGGGATTGTATATGGCATCAGTTCCTTTGGCTTAAGTGAAGATTTAAGTATTTCCAGAAAAGAGGCAGCAGAGTATATTGAACAGTATTTTGCCACATATCCCGGAGTAAAACAGTTTTTGGATCATCTTGTGGCAAAGGCAAAGGAATGTGGCTATGTAACCACTATGTTTGGAAGAAAAAGACCCATTCCTGAATTAAAATCCTCCAACTTTATGCAGCGTTCGTTTGGGGAGAGAGTAGCCATGAATTCTCCCATTCAGGGGACTGCTGCAGATATTATTAAAATTGCTATGATTCGCGTGCGGCAGCGATTAAAGGAAGAAAACTTACGTTCTAAACTTATTTTACAAGTACATGATGAGCTTTTGATCGAAGCTCACAAAGAAGAAGTGGAGCGGGTAAAGGCAATCTTAATGGAGGAAATGCACGGGGTGGCTGATTTGAGGGTGCCGCTGGATATTGACATGAATACCGGAGCAAATTGGTATGAAGCACATTAAAGAGGAATGTTATGAAGATTATAGGAATTACAGGAGGCGTTGGCGCCGGAAAAACACATATTCTGTCTTACATTGAAAAAAAATATAAGGCAAGAATCATAAAGACCGATGAAGCGGCAGAGTTTGTGCGCACTCCGGGACATCCGGGATATGAGAAAATAGTGGAGCTTTTAGGAACAGAGATTTTAAATGAAGATAAAACCATTGATAAAAAGAAAATGGCAGCTATTATTTTTGCAGACAGTGAAAAGCTGAAAAAAATAAATGAGATTATGCATCCTGCTGTAAACCAATATGTGGCGGAAGAAATAGAAAAGGAAAGAAAGAAAAATAAAGTGCAGTATTTTTTTATTGAATCTGCATTGCTGATTGAGAATCATTATGATAAAATTTGCGATGAATTGTGGTATATTGATACAAAAGCGGAGGTACGGCGGGAACGTTTGAAGCAGGCAAGAGGCTACTCCGATGAAAAAATTTCAGATATTATGAGCAAGCAGCTGCCAGAGGAAGAATTTAAGAAGTATTGTCAGGTGATTTTAGATAATAATGGAAAAAAAGAAGATGTTTATGAGCAGATAGATCGTAATATGGGAGGAATATAGGTGGAGGAACAAAAAAAATATGCCGGTCAGCTTATTTTTGGTTTGGATATTGGTACCAGAAGCATTGTGGGAACCGTAGGCTTTAAAACCAATGAGCGGTTTGAAGTTGTGGCGCAATACGTGAGAGACCATGATACCAGGGCTATGATGGATGGGCAGATTCATGACATTAATGCAGTAGGCGAAACAATTATAGAAGTGAAGAAAGCGTTAGAACAGCAGACAGGACGAAAACTACAGGAAGTCTGTATTGCCGCAGCCGGTCGTGTGCTTCGTACTCTGACGATTCACGGTGAGCAGGAATTTGAAGAAGAAACAGAAATTAATGCAGAACATATTTATTCTTTGGATTCTTTCTGTGTGGAAAAAGCCCATGGTGAAATTGCAGACTTAAAGGAAAACGGCATGAAATTTTACTGTGTAGGATATACGGCAATCAGGTATTATCTGAATGATTATCCAATCAGTACTTTGGAAAATCATAAGGCAGGAAAAATCGGAGCAGATATGCTGGTTACCTTTCTGCCGGAGGATGTAGTGGATGGTCTTTATAAGGCGGTTGCTATCGCAGGACTGGAAGTGGCATCACTGACTTTGGAGCCTATTGCTGCTATGAATGTAGCGATTCCACAGATGTATCGCATGTTAAATATTGCGTTGGTTGACGTGGGAGCGGGAACTTCAGATATTTGTATCACAAAAGACGGAAGTATCATAGCCTATGGTATGATTCCTTATGCCGGCGATGAAGTGACAGAAGCCATAGCCAGAGAGTATTTGTTGGACTTTAAAAGTGCAGATAAATTAAAAATGGATTCCGGCTTAAAAAAGGAATTCATTTCCTATAAAGATATTATGGGAATTACTCACCAGGTTTCACCGGAGGAGGTGGTGAAAACGGCAGCGCCGATAGTAGAGGATATCGCCGGAAAAGTTGCAGAAAAAATTGTGGAATTAAATGGGGGAAAACCGGTCAGTGCAGTATTTATCGTAGGTGGTGGCGGAAAGATTACCGGCTTTGCAGAACATTTAGCAGATAAGCTTGGTATTGTCAGAGAACGTGTAGCGCTCCGCGGAGAAGAAGTGATGGATGATATTTATTTTTGGCAGAGCGATATCAAGAAAGATCCTCTTTTGGTTACTCCGATTGGTATTTGTCTGAATTTCTATGATCAGAAAAATAATTTTATCTATGTAAACTTTAACGAGCAGAGGATCAAGCTGTATGATAACAGTCATCTGACCATTGTAGATGCGGCAATGCAGGCGGACTTTCCAAACGGAGCCTTATTCCCTAGAAGAGGAAAAGAGCTTTCCTTTACAGTGGATGGAAAACAACGTATGATAAGAGGAGCATTAGGTGAGCCGGCAGTGGTTACACTGGATGGGGAACCGGCAAGCATCAATGCAGCCATTGAAGCAAATATGAAGATTGTGATTCAGGAATCTACTGCCGGGGATCCGGCAGAATTAATGGTAAAACAGCTGCCTGAATACAGCAGCACAATTACATTTTTAGTAAATGGTAAGAAGGTGGAATGTCCTAAATTTGTTCAGGCAAACGGAGAACTGGTATCCGGATATTACAGTATACAAAATGGGGATGATATCCGGTTGCTAAAGTATTATACCGTAAGCCAGATTTTAGAATTTATGGATATAATACTGGATAGCAATGTGGATATTTATGTAAACAATCAACCCGCGTATCGTGACACCATTGTATATGAGAATTTTTCCATTGATTGGCAAGCAGAGGAAGTTACGGCAGCAGAAACTTTAGAGAGTGCATCAAAGAAAGTTGATTCCATTGAGCAAATGATTCACGATATTCATGTAACAGTAAACGGAAAACTATTTACTTTAACAGGGAAAAAGAAGTATACTTTTATTGACGCCTTTGATGCTTTTGGATTTGATGTGTCCTCCGGTAGGGGAAAAGAGCTGGTTCTTTTAAATAACGGCATTGCAACACAGTTTATTTCCGAAATCAAAGACGGAGATACCATAGAAATATATTGGAAGTAGGAAAGAAAATGAATTTATGCAGTATATGCAGCGGCAGCAGTGGAAATTGTATTTATGTAGGTGATACTGGTACACATATTATGGTGGATGCAGGTGTCAGCGGCAAAAAAATGGAAAGCGGCATGAATGAGATCGATCTGTCGCTGAAAGATATGAATGGGATTTTAATAACGCATGAACATTCAGACCATGTAAAGGGATTGGGTGTGGTGGCAAGGAAATATGGAATTCCTATTTATGCCACAGCAGGGACCATTGAGGCAATTCAAGGAATGAAACAGCTAGGACAGATTCCCAAGGAATTGTTTCATGAAATTAAGGCGGACAGGGATTTTAAGATTAATGATATTTTAGTGAGACCCTTTGAAATATCCCACGATGCGGCAGAACCGGTGGGCTATCGCTTTGAAAAAGGCGATAAATCCATAGGAATTGCTACAGATTTAGGTGAATATAGCGATTATACTATAGACAAACTGCGGGGATTGGATGTATTATTGTTAGAGGCCAATCATGACGTACATATGCTACAGGTGGGAGCTTATCCTTATTACCTGAAGCAGAGAATTCTTGGGAAAAGAGGGCACTTGTCCAATGAAACCTCAGGACAGCTTTTAAGCAGGCTTTTACATGATGGACTAAAGGCAGTACTGCTTGGACATTTAAGCAAAGAAAACAATTATGAAGAACTTGCATATGAAACAGTACGTTTAGAAATCACCATGGCAGACAATCCATATAAAGCGGATGATTTCCCGATCTATGTGGCTGCCCGTGAGAAAAATTCCGTGCTGGTAACGGCATAGGAAATGACTATAGTAAAAAATCTATGATAAATTATAGGTAAAAAATGGAGGATAACATGAAGAAAACAATTATAACAGTAATCGGAAAAGACACAGTAGGAATTATCGCAAAGGTATGTACATATCTGGCAGATACCAACATTAACATTCTTGATATTTCACAGACTATCGTTCAGGATTATTTTAATATGATGATGATTGTGGATATGAACAATGCATCTAAAACCTTTGGAACGGTTCAGGCAGAGTTAGATAAGATAGGAGAAGAAATCGGTGTGGCCATTAAATGTCAGCATGAAGATATCTTCAACAAAATGCACCGCATCTAAAAGTGAAAATAATTGTGAAATAGAACAGAAAGGTAGAAAAACTTATGATTAATATGTTTGAGGTGAACGAAACCAACAAAATGATCGAACAGGAGAATTTAGACGTAAGAACCATTACCCTTGGCATCAGTTTGTTGGATTGTATCGATTCTGATTTAAAGGAAGTGAGCAGAAAGATATATGAAAAAATTACAACCCTTGCAAAAGATTTGGTGGCAACCGGTGAAAAAATTGAACATAAATACGGCATTCCCATTGTAAACAAGAGAATTTCTGTGACCCCTATTGCTATTGTAGGAAGTGCTGCCTGTAAATGTCCGGAAGATTATGTTGTTATTGCAGAAACACTGGATAAAGCAGCAAAAGAAGTGGGCGTAAACTTTATCGGCGGTTATTCTGCACTGGTTTCTAAGGGAATGACTACTTATGATGAATATTTGATTCGCTCCATTCCGCAGGCTTTGGCAAAGACGGAAAGAGTGTGCAGTTCTGTCAATCTTGGCTCTACCAAGACAGGTCTTAACATGGATGCTGTCAGATTAATGGGCGAAATTGTGAAGCAGACTGCAGAATATACCAAGGAATCTGATTCTTTAGGCTGTGCGAAATTGGTGGTATTTTGTAATGCACCGGATGACAACCCGTTTATGGCAGGCGCATTCCATGGTGTTACGGAAGCAGATGCTGTGATCAATGTAGGTGTATCAGGTCCTGGTGTTGTGAAAACAGCGCTGGAAAAGGTTCGCGGAAAAAGCTTTGAAGTACTTTGTGAAACCATCAAAAAGACAGCATTTAAGATTACCCGTGTGGGACAGCTGGTGGCACAAGAAGCATCTAAGGAACTGGGTATTCCTTTTGGTATTATTGATCTTTCTTTGGCGCCCACACCGGCTATTGGCGACAGTGTTGCTGACGTGTTAAAAGAAATCGGATTAGAGCATCCGGGAGCACCGGGAACCACAGCCGCATTAGCGCTGTTAAATGATCAGGTGAAAAAGGGCGGAGTTATGGCATCTTCTTATGTGGGAGGTTTAAGTGGTGCATTTATTCCGGTCAGTGAAGATCAGGGGATGATCGATGCGGTTACTGCGGGAGCACTTACCATTGAAAAGTTAGAGGCAATGACTTGTGTATGCTCTGTAGGTCTTGATATGATTGCCATTCCGGGAGATACTTCAGCCGCTACGATTTCCGGTATGATTGCCGATGAAATGGCCATTGGTATGGTAAACCAGAAGACCACAGCGGTGCGTGTGATTCCGGTGATTGGAAAAGATGTTGGGGAAATTGTAGAATTTGGCGGCTTACTGGGATATGCACCGGTTATGCCGGTAAATAGATTTTCCTGTGAAGCTTTTGTGGGAAGAGAGGGAAGAATCCCGGCTCCGATTCATAGCTTTAAAAATTAAAATACAGCTTAAGTAAATAAGGAGCCTCTTGGCGGCTTATAAAATAATAAGAGGTCTGGCATACTCATTGTATGCCGGCCCTTTTTTGCATGGACGGCTGTGGTAAAGTTCTGAGGCTTTTAAGTCCTGCTGCAGCATTTGCTGCCCCGTAGAGGACAAGAGAGAGGCAGCATGGGAGAGTTTTGTAATCAACGGAATACTGCTGTTGCTTTTTATGGATTTTAAAAGGGGAGCTGCTTCCCGTTTAAAAGCAAGTGCTTTTGCATAAAAGCAGATACCCTCGGACAGATAAGTGTTCATGTGCTTCTTCTGAATGTTTAACATAACATGACAGAGACTGCGTGTAATTCTGGTGTGGGTATAGGCTTTTGTTTTAAGTAAATCCGCAAATTCCATATAACTTTTATAATTAGGAAGATGTTTCACAATTCTGTCAGAAAGATCCTGATCTATATCCAGATAATCTGTCAGGTGGTCTTTTCCCATCAACAGGGCATAGGAAAGAAAAGCTGAAAAATCATTGGCAGTTGCCGGAGCGGTGGCAGAGAGGGCAGATATCATTACATCATATGCTCTGGGAGGCATCTGCTGCTGCAATATATTTTTGTAATCAGGGTCATTTAACATAGTTTTCCGTAAAGCAGTGGCAGAACTGAAGTCGGAAGAAAGCCCCTCCGCATGGTAGCTTGCTCCTGCCCGCTGTATGGTTACAGGGACAAGAGGGCTGTTTTGCTTTTTCAGTGACTTAAGATATTCTAAGGCAAGAATGTTGTTAGGTGCTGCTAAAATGGCTGATAGATCAGCAGTCCTATCATTCATTGTTTCTAAAAGGGCAGCGGCACGTGCAGAAGGGTAAGATTTTCCAAACTGCAAGTGAGATTTTAAAGCAGTTTCATATTCAGAAGGATTTTTCAACAGAAAATCTGCCACATGGGAGAGTAAAGAAATATCACCACATTCGCTGCCAAAGCACAGATAATCTATACAGCCTAAATTGGTCAGCAGAGAAACGGCACCTTGAGCGAAAAATTCTGCGCTGGCAGAGGCATAAATACAAGGAAGTTCCAGCACTAAATCTGCGCCCTCCGAAAGTGCCATGTGTGCCCGGGTAAATTTATCCATAATGGCAGGTACACCACGCTGCACAAAATCCCCGCTCATTACCACCACCACCCGGTCAGCTCCCGTCAGTTCTTTGGCTTTCTTCAGATGATATAAATGCCCCTTATGGAAGGGGTTGTATTCTGTGATCAATCCTACAGTTTTCATGAGATCTCCTTGTTTTTAATAAAAATATTTTTGGTAACATTCATGTTAGCATAGCTTTTGGAAATCTTCAAGGAGGTTTAAAATTGATAAAACTTTGACATTCATGTTAAAAAAATATCGAGCTGTTTTTTATTCAATACATGTCTTGTATACAAAAGCCATTTATTGTACAATGTATACAATCTGAAAATATTACGGGAATAATCCGATAGAAAAAGTTTTCAAGACGGCATATAGGCGTAGAAAAATGAAAGGGGAACAAAAATGGCATTTATTGATGTGATTAAGAACAGAGCAAGACAAGATAAAAAAACAATCGTACTTCCGGAAACCAAGGATAAAAGAACTTTAATCGCAGCGGCACAGGTAATCAAAGAAGGTATTGCAGATATTATTATGGTTGGCGTGGAAGAAAAAATATTAGATGGTGCCAACTGGCTGGATGTTGATTTGAGTGGGGTGAAGATTGTTGAGCCGCATAATACGCCAAAATTAGACGAATACGTTGAGCTTTTATATGAAACACGTAAAAATAAAGGAATGACCAGAGAAAAGGCAAGGGAAACGCTTTTAAATGATTGGCTGACGTTTGGTGTTATCATGGTAAAGGCAAAGGATGCAGACGGAATGGTGGCAGGTGCATGTCATGCCACGGCAGACGTGTTGAGACCCTCTTTGCAGATATTAAAAACTGCACCGGGAACAAAATTGGTATCGGGCTTTTTTATTTTAGATGTGCCAAATTGTGAATATGGAGAAAACGGAACCTTTCTGTTTGCAGATTGTGGTTTGAATCAGGATCCTACAGCAGAAGAAATGGCAGCTATTGCAGACAGCAGTGCAAAAAGCTTCCGTAATTTAGTCGGAGCAAAACCGGTAATTGCCATGCTTTCCCATTCTACCAAAGGAAGTGCAAAACACCCATTGGTGGATAAGGTAGTGGAAGCAACAAGAATTGCAAAAGAGCAGTATCCGCATTTGACATTAGACGGAGAGCTTCAGACAGATGCTGCTTTAGTTCCTTCCATTGGTGCTTCTAAAGCACCGGGCAGTGAAGTAGCAGGTCATGCAAATGTATTATTGTTTCCGAATCTGGACTGTGGTAATATTGGATACAAACTGGTGCAGCGTTTGGCAAAGGCAGAAGCTTACGGACCAATGTTACAGGGAATTGCAAGACCGGTAAACGACTTATCCAGAGGCTGCTCTGCTCAGGATATTGTAGGTGTTATTGCATTGACAGCGGTGCAGGCACAGTTAGTATAAGCTAACCTTGTAATAAGTAACAGTTCAGCTATAATACATAAAAAAATTAATTTATCGGTTGACAAATAGGAAAGACATGGGTATAATTGTTTAGGTGTGAATAGGAGACTATTATGCAAATACATTTATCAGAAATTTTGTCCAAAGAAGGCAAAAGCATAGAAAAAGAAATTGAGTTTGGTCAGGAAAACTTTAAAGTAGCAGGACAGGATTACAAAATTGTGAAGCGGAAGCCTATAAAACTGACCATTTCTAATCAGGGAAATCAGGAGTTGTTGATTTCGGCAAAAACGGATTTGGCGGTGGCTATTCCGTGTAGCAGGTGCCTTAAGGACGTAATTACTGAATTCTGCTTGGATTTTTTCAGAGAGGTGGATATGAAAATGTCACAGGAGGAAAAAGGTGAGCAGATCGATGAAAACAATTATATAGCAGGATATGAGCTGGATGTGGATGCATTAATTGCAGACGAACTGGTTCTTCAGTGGCCAATGAAGGTTCTCTGTAAAGAGGATTGTAAGGGTATTTGTCCTGTTTGTGGAAAAAATTTAAACGAACAGGAATGTGAATGTGACAGAACAGTTTTGGACCCACGTATGGCAGCGTTCCTCGATATATTTGATCAATTTAAGGAGGTGTAACATATGTCTATCTGTCCAAAGAATAAATCTTCTAAAGCAAGAAGAGATAAAAGAAGAGCAAACTGGAAAATGTCTGCTCCAACTTTAGTAAAGTGCAGTAAATGCGGAAAATTAATGATGCCTCACAGAGTTTGTAAAGCTTGTGGCTCATATAACAAGAAAGAAATCATTGCAGTTGATTAATGCTTAAAAATCAAGGGTTTTCAGCATTTTAAATTGGGATAAAGTTATGATTTAACCCAATTTTAACCCATTTGAAACTGTACAATTAAATAGTTGGATATGATATTGTATGTATAGGGATAAAGATTTTTTTCTTTGTCTCTATTTTTGTTTAAAAGGGAGAGATGTGTTTGAGAAAAATAATAAATGCAATGTTGAATGTGTTTTGAAAGACTACAATATAAACTTGTCTATGTTTATAAAAATAATAGATGAAAAGACTGCCATGATTCTTTTGGCAGAAAAAGAAATATTCATAGAAAGCAACGAGCAACATATTATAATTGATGCAGTTAATCTATCTAATATATACAAAGAAAAATATGGTGATGTTGCTTTTTCAGATAATAAAGAAAAATTATCAAAAGCAGAAATAGAAGAAATTCTCATTAATAGATTAGAAAGAATTGTTAAATTGAAAATATATACAATTTTGGAGAATTATATAGATTCAATTAAAGATATAGTTTAGATAGATAACAATGAAAATATTATATATAATGGCATAGATAAATAGTTCATATTTGACACTTGCATATAATAATCATTCCCACAAAAAAGATTAATTTAATTCTAATAAAAAATATGATTAGTTTAAAATTATCCTTAAATTTCGCTTTACATAATCAAAATATATTTTATTATTGGCGTAAAAAATAGGGATAGAAGAGCATTGTAGCTCAACTATCCCTATAATTATTATAAATTGGAAAATATTTATTATATCATTTTAGTTTATTTTCAACCTGCGCTCGCCATTTTGTGG
>CASEML010000077.1 GCA_949289145.1 uncultured Eubacteriales bacterium
TTCAGGCTTTCAACCAAAGCGTTAACCATACGCACCGGATCGTTTTCTGCAATATCCTCATCTATTCTTTGGGGAAAAAGCACTGTCTGGTTGGAATTGTAAGGACGAAAATGTATCTTTGTCATAGTGAAATTTGTTATACTTAAAGATACAAAATCTTTAGGTAATAACAAAGCCCCGGCTTGTGAAAGTCGGGGCTTTGTGCGTAAAAAAAAGAAGGTGTGCTTTTTGACACACCTTCTTGTCGTTAAAAGGACGTATAAGTTCGTTTATACCTCCTACACCTACAGATTTAGGTATCCCAGATGAATTCTTTTTATTTCCTTTAGTACCTTGGATTAAAGATTTTAAAATGAAATTTTAAGGGAAAACTCACTGCTAGATATTAATTTCTGGCAGTGAGTGTGAAAATGGCTAGAATGATAGATCGGATTAGGGTTCACTAAATAGGAACTATATTTCTCAAAGTACTTTATGCAGATTGAAGGAAAATGTTTTAAGAATAAATTTTAGAAGAATATGAAAAATTATCTGAGAACTGCTTTATGGCTGGTTTGTTTATTTCTTTTTGTTAACGTAAAAGCGGTGCCTAAAGCAAAGCGCGTTGTTATGATTGCATTAGATGGCATTTCTGTGGAAGGATTTGAGCAAGCACACATGCCTCATTTGGATTCTCTTTTGGCAGAAGGAGTATTATCTTTAGAAACCCGGAATATTATGCCATCGGTGACGTTGCCTAATTGGACTAGTCATCTTACAGGTAGTGGTCCGGAGCAACATGGTGTGGTTAATAATGGCTGGGAAAAAAGTAAAAAGCCAAATCTTCCGCCTGTTTGTAAAGATGAAGACGGGTATTATCCTTCTGTTTTTAAGGTGTTAAAAGATGAAAATCCAGAAGTTAAAACGGCATTTTATTATAATTGGAAGAATTTGATTTATCCTTATAATAAGAAGTGTTTTGATGAGGTTTCTTTCTTGGAAGATGATATGTATGTTGAAAATTATGACAAGGCATTTGATTTTCTACTTAAAAACAGAGAGGAGCCGACTGTTATTTTTTTATATTCAGTTCATACAGACCACATAGGACATAAATATGCGTGGATGTCACCGGAGTATATTTGTTCCCTTGAAGAAGTTGACAAAGAGATAGGTCGATTTATTATTAAAATGAAAAAAGCTGAACTTTATGAAAGCACTCATTTTATGTTTTTGACTGATCATGGGGGAATAAAACATGGCCATGGAGGGGTGTCTGTACAAGAAATGATTGTGCCTTGGGGAATTGTGGGGCCAGGCATAGCTCGAGGAAAAAAAATATTTGAACCTAACAATACAGTAAATACAGCTTCTGTCATTTTAAAGCTTTTTAGGGTTAAACAGCCTTCTTGTTGGATAGGAAAGGTGCCTGAATTTATTTTTAAATAATAAGTGAGAATGTTTTTACTGGTGTAAATGTATATGAAGTTGTTTATATAGAATCAAAGTAAATTGTTGCCAGGTGGGCTACAATAGTATGAGTGGATTTTATTTACCTGAATTATAGTGGTTTGTAGAAATTTGTGAGGAGAGGTTTATGTGGAAAAAATAGCCTGTTCCTATATTGGAGACTTATTTTCAGGAAAGAAGGATTTGTTTGAGAAATCTTAAATTGGAGATTGGATTAGGAGTGGCTAAAATTCGAAGTTTTGAATCTAGGAAAACCGTAAGTAATTCATAATTAATGGTTGATAAGTAAGAAGAAAGCGTGCTCCTTTTCCTCTTTACAGATATTTTCTTTATCTTCAAAGGCAAAACCGCACGCTATGAATTACGAAACTTATCAAATCATGCTATATGTCCTGTCCTTCCTGGCAGTGATAGTCTTTGTCGCACTTTATTTTGTGAAGGCCGGTTACGGCATGTTTCGTACCCGCTCTTGGGGATGGTCTGTGCCGAACAAAGTAGGCTGGGTACTGATGGAAGCTCCTTCATTTGTGGTAATGGGGCTTGGGGCATGGAAGGCAGGAGTAGAGGCGTATACTCCGCAGGCTGTATTCGTAGGATTGTTCATGCTGCATTACTTTCAGCGTTCGTTTGTTTTTCCGTTACTGATGAAAGGGAAGAGCCGGATGCCGCTGGCTATCATGGCGATGGGAATACTTTTCAATGTAATCAATGCGACTTTGTTAGCTGCCAGCTTTTTCAGTTGTGCATTGCCGGGAAAGTACGAACCGGCCACTTTCTGGACAAATCCTTTACCTTGGGTAGGAGCCGCGATATTTTTCATAGGTATGGCCATTAATCTGCATGCAGACCATGTAATCCGGAATTTACGGAAGCCGGGCGATACGCGTCATTACCTGCCGGAGAAAGGTTTTTATCGCTATGTGACTTCAGCCAATTACTTCGGGGAACTGGTGGAATGGACTGGATTTGCCTTGCTGACGGCTTCGCCTGCGGCTTGGGTGTTTGTATGGTGGACAGCAGCCAATCTGGTGCCGCGTGCCGATGCCATTTACAAACGCTATTGTGAGGAGTTCGGAAAGCAGGCGGTAGGCAGCAGAAAAAGAATTATACCTTATATATATTAGGGAAAGGAGGAA
>CASEML010000078.1 GCA_949289145.1 uncultured Eubacteriales bacterium
TTCGCAGGGAGGCTATGGAGTTAGTTGATGAAGCACAAAGGCTTCTGGCAAAAACAAATCAGGCTGTGAAAGCGATGGGAAAGCAGATAGACAAGGCAGAAAAGAAAAAAATAAAAGGGGAGTGTAATGCATTGCAAAAACTTTTGATGAAATTTCGGCTGGATAAAGTTTCCGAAGATGAAGTAGAAAAAATCCGTCAGGCAAAACTAAATTTGGAAAGTTCCAGTGAAAAAATACGTAGCTTTTCCGGTGAAAAGTAAAGAAAAGGATAGGTGAGAGAAATGGAAAAGTGGAAATGGAAATTTCAAAATTTTATGAGAGGAAGAAATGGTTTAGATGAGCTAGCGAGAGATGTGACCATTGCTGCTGTTATAGTATATGTGCTGTCAGTTTTGTTAAAAGGCATGCTTTTGTACCTGATATCTTTGGGTGGAATTGTATACGGAATATTTAGAATGTTTTCATCTAATGTTACGAAACGACAGCAAGAGAATCAAATATATATTGACCGAAAAAAAATGTATAAATTCAGATTTGAGCAGCATAAAAGTTACCGAATTTTTAAATGTAAAGGCTGTGGAAGAAAAGTAAGAGTGCCAAGAGGAAAAGGTAAGGTGGAAATCACTTGCCCTTTATGTGGCAGAAAGATAATCCGACGGACATAAACTAACTTAATTTGATAAGCTATAAAAATCCCATACCCCAAGCAGAGCGTAACAGTATTTGTTACTCAGCCTGGGGTATGGTGTTGTAAATGGATTGGAAACCCGTTGTATCTGTTATCTGTGTCTGATAAATTTATTCTTATACTAAATCTGCAATATTATAAAGAAGATGTTCGGAATCTTCCCATCCAAGACATGGATCCGTAATGGATTTTCCATAAACATGGTCACAAATTTTCTGTGTACCTTCTTCAATATAACTTTCGATCATAACACCTTTTACAAGTTTTTCTACGGCAGAGTCATGTTTGCGGCTGTGAAGAACTTCTTTTACAATACGAATCTGCTCGCGGAATTTCTTATTGGAGTTGGAGTGGTTTGCATCCACAATAGTTGCAGGATTTTTTAAATCACGTTTTTCATACATTTCTACTACCTGGATCAGATCTTCATAATGATAGTTTGGATGGCAGCAGCCGTGTGGATCCACAGCACCACGCAGAATCGTGTGAGCTAATGGGTTGCCATCCGTTTTTACTTCCCATCCACGGTAAATAAATTCATGAGAGGCCTGTGCTGCCACAACAGAATTCATCATTACAGATAAATCTCCGCCAGTTGGGTTTTTCATTCCAGCGGGTACATCCATTCCGCTGACAGTTAAACGATGCTGCTGGTCTTCTACAGAACGTGCTCCGATGGCAACGTAAGAGAGAATATCAGACAGATAGCGGTAATTTTCCGGATATAACATCTCATCTGCGCAAGTAAGACCGGATTCTTCTACTGCACGGATGTGCATCTTGCGCATTGCAATAAGACCAGCTAGTAAGTCAGGTGCTTTTTCAGGATCCGGCTGATGAACAATACCTTTGTAACCTTCACCGGTAGTACGAGGCTTGTTGGTGTAGATTCTGGGAATAATAATTAATTTATCTTTTACTTTTTCCTGAACCTTAGCTAGTCTGTTAGTGTAATCGCAGACAGAATCTTCGTTATCGGCAGAACATGGTCCGATAATAACCAAGAATTTGTCTGATTCTCCAGTGATTACTTTCTGGATTTCTGCATCACGTGCTTCCTTTAAGGCAGCTAAATTTGCCGGAAGTGAATATTCTTCACGAATTTCTGCAGGAGTTGGTAATTTTTTTATGAATTCAAAGCTCATGTTGATTCTCCTTTGTTGATATGTCGCTTGTGTTTAAAACATAACTATTATAATACAGATTATCAAGATTGTCGATTACTTTTTTCGATTTTGCAGATTATTTGTATTATAATTCAGGCTATCGTTAAACCTTTCGCTCATAAGTGGTACCAATGCTTCCACTTATGAACTGTTTGTGTAAGCAGGTAAGTCAGAATGTAACACTTCATCCTTTTGCCATTACCATGCACAGTCCATGATAGGCACAGTATAAGAAAAGGGCAGTTGTGGACTTAACTGATAAATTCTGATATAATTAGAACAAAAATTTAAAATAGAGGTGAACAAAATGGAAAAGAAAGCTTATCTATGGGCGAGGACTCTATGCCATTATGCCGGAGAGTCTGAAGAATTTCTTGCGGATTTTTGGGAGAGGCTGCAGGCTTCGCAGGGGGTATACGGCGAATTTTTATACTTTTTGGAACATCAGAATTTTTCGGGCGCTTATAATATAGATGGTTGTACTGTAATTGACATTATGATATGGCAGATGGACCGTTTTAAGGTAGAAATGGATATGGGGAAGACAGATATGCGCTGTAATCACCATAAAATGTTGCTGCTGGCATTTAATACAATGTTAAAAATGGAAAAAGAACCGGAAAAATACTTAAATCAAATGCGTGAAGATACTGGATCTGACTATCCGGATAAATTTTAATATTTTTGGAGGAACCCATGAAAATTATTATTGCAGGCTGTGGCAAAGTAGGACAGGCATTGACAGAGCAGTTGACAAAAGAAGGAAATGAAATTACAGTTATTGATTTAAGAGCTAAAATTGTAAATGAATTGGCAAACAGATATGATGTTATGGGGATTGTAGGGAATGGTGCCAGCCATTTGACACAGGCAGAGGCAGGAATTGAAAAAGCAGATTTATTCATTGCAGTGACTGGGGCGGATGAGCTTAATCTGCTGTGCTGTCTGCTAGCAAAGAAAGCCGGAGACTGTCAGACCATTGCCAGAGTTCGTAATCCGGAATACAGCCGTGAGGCAAATTTTATAAAAGAAGAATTAGGGCTTGCTATGGTAATCAACCCGGAATATGCTGCCGCTCTGGAAATAGCCAGAGTACTGCGTTTTCCTTCTGCCATAAAAATCGATACTTTTGCAAAAGGAAGAATCGAATTATTGAAATTTCGCATTCATGAAAATTCTGTATTAGGAAATATGAAAGTTATGGATATTTCACTGAAGCTTCGCTGCGATGTTTTGGTGTGTGCAGTGGAGCGGGGAGATGAAGTGTTTATTCCCAGAGGAGATTTTATACTGCAGGAAAAAGATATTGTAGATATTATTGCGGCCCCCAAAAATGCCAGTAGATTTTTCAAAAAAATCGGCGTTGAAACAAATCAGGTAAAAGACACTATGATTGTAGGAGGCGGCGATATTGCTTTCTATTTAGCAGAGATACTGCTTCAAATGGGAATCAGGGTAAAAATTATTGATAAAAATATGGAACGATGCCAGCGTCTTTGTGAGGTTTTGCCGAAAGCAGAGATCGTACATGGAGATGCGGCGGATCAGAGTATGCTGACAGAGGAGGGAATGGAGCGCGCAGAATCTTTTGTAGCGGTTACCAATATGGATGAAGAAAATATTTTATTATCCATGCTTGTAAAGAAAAAATCCAGTGCCAAAGTAGTAACTAAAATCAATAATATTGCTTTTAACGAAGTGATTGGGGGATTGGATTTAGATACTATTATGTGTCCTAAGAATGTAACAGCAGAATATATTGTCCGCTTTGTGCGTGCTATGAAAAATTCTATTGGAAGCAATGTAGAAACGCTTTACCGGATTATTGAGAATAAGGCAGAAGCGTTAGAATTTATTATTCGTGAACGTTCCGATGTTGTGGATAAACCCTTAGAACAATTAAAAATCAAAAAAAATATTGTAGTGGCCTGTATTTATAGAAATAGAAAAGTGATTATTCCAAGAGGTTATGATACAATGCAGGTAGGAGATTCTGTAATTGTTGTTACTACAATTACGGGATTAAATGATATAGATGATATTATCAGCAGATAGGGGTAAAACATGAATTATAAATTAATGAGATATGTAATCGGGTGGCTGATTATCTTTGAATCAGTGTTTATGTGTCTTCCTGCGCTTGTGGCAGTGGCATATCGGGAAAAAGCTTTTTTTTCCTTTATGGTATCTATAGGCTTGGGAATGCTCTCAGGTGGACTATTGGTATTAAAAAAACCTGAAAATAAAGAAATGTATGCAAAAGAGGGCTTTGTGATTGTCAGTGTCAGCTGGATGATCTTAAGTATCTTCGGGGCACTTCCCTTTGTGCTTTCTGGCTGTATCCCTAACGTGGTTGATGCGCTATTTGAAAGTGTTTCTGGATTTACTACTACAGGTGCCACTGTTTTAGGAGATATTGAAAATTTGGAAAAATCTATACTTTTTTGGCGAAGTTTTACTCACTGGATTGGCGGAATGGGAGTGCTGGTATTTATCATGGCAATCCTTCCTCTTTCAGGGGGAAATAACATTTATTTAATGAAAGCCGAAAGTACAGGACCAAGTATTAGTAAACTGGTGCCCAAAATGAAAACAACTGCATTGATTTTGTATGGCATGTATTTTGCCATGACATTAATTGAAATGCTGATTCTTTTAATGGCAGATGTACCCTTGTATGATGCAATTAATATTGCTATTTCTACAGCCGGGACAGGGGGATTTGGCGTGAGAAATGATAGTCTTGCCAGCTATTCCTCTGCAGTACAGAATATAGTTACTGTGTTCATGATTTTGTTTGGCGTGAATTTTAATATATATTATATGATTCTGTGTAGAAAAATCATGAATGTGATTAAGACCACAGAGTGGAAAGTATACTTTGGGATTTTGTTTGCAGCCACACTTTTAGTAACAATTAACTTAAATGGAATGTATGGCGGTTTCAAAGGAACTATGCAGCAGGCGGCATTTCAAGTGGCCTCTGTTATGACCAGTACTGGCTTTGCAACCACCGATTACAACTTATGGCCGGAATTTTCCAAAGCAGTGCTTGTGGCAGTGATGATGATAGGTGCCTGTGCAGGAAGCACCGGTGGAGGTATTAAAGTGGCAAGAGTCATTATTCTTGCAAAAACACTAATCAAAGAATTGGATATCAGTGTGCATCCAAGAAATGTTAAAAAGATAAAGTTAAATGGCAGATTTATAGAACATGAAGTGATCAGAACGGTAAATGTCTACATGGTGGCATATATTGCCATTTATTTTGTGTCTATGCTAATGGTTAGTCTGGACAATTTTGACTTTACAACGAATTTCACCGCAGTAACTGCTATGATAAATAATACCGGCCCGGGCTTAGCGGCAGCGGGACCCATAGAAAATTTTGCAAGATTCTCGGCGCTGACTAAGTTTGTGTTTATATTTGATATGCTGGCAGGAAGACTGGAGATATTTCCAATGTTAGTATTATTTGCACCGTCAACATGGAAAAAATAAGAAATAGGAAAGGAGAAGAAACATGCGAAGTATGGTATTTAAGATGGAGCGGGAAGGTTTGGTAAAAGTAGGTGATACTGTGGAAGTGACAGAGGGTGTACTGCCCACCTCTTATTACTATACAATTAAGCCAGCGGTAGCAATGTCGGCAAATTTTAAATTCAACGAAAGACTGAAGGCAACCACAGGAATAGTGACAGAGGTAGAAACATTGAGCAGTGGTTACAATGTTACCGTAGAATTTGACGAATAATATGGGAAAAAGCACTATTGCAATCTAACGATAACTATGGTATATTGCTCGTTGAGCGGTATCGATAAGAACTGCATCAATGAGCATGAGCTGTCACTAACAACGGAGGTGATAGCATGAAAATAGGAATTATAGGTGCTGGTAAAGTAGGTACGACTCTGGGACAATATTTAAAACTCAGAGGAATGGAACTGTCAGGCATTTACAGCAAAACGCTGGAACATGCCATAGACTCTGCCGAATTTATTGGCACATCATATTATGAGAAGCTTGAAGATTTGGTAAATGTAAGTGATACCTTATTTATTACCACGCCGGACGACATGATTACAGGCGTGTGGGATTACATTACAGCATTTGATTTGAAAGGCAAAATAATTTGCCATTTCAGCGGCTCATTATCATCTGATGTTTTCTGGTCGAAGGAAGAAACAGGCGCAGCGGTTTGTTCTATCCATCCGATTTATGCGTTCAGCAATAAATATTCCGCTTATCAACAATTTCACAAGGTTAGGTTCACCATGGAAGGTGATGATTTGGCAGTAGGAAAGATGAAAGCTTGCTGGGAATCTATGGGACATAAAGTGAGGATCATCCATAAACAGGACAAAGCAAAATACCATGCAGGCATGAGTATGGCAAGCAACCATGTACTGGCGTTGGTCGCCACTTCGGTAAAGCTGCTTAAAGACTGCGGATTTACCGAGGAGGAGGCTTATGAATCTTTGGAAACTTTGGTATGTGAAAATACAGTAAATTGTATGAAACATGGTGTGGTACAGGCTCTTACAGGCCCTATCGAACGAAATGATACTGCTACAGTGGAAAAGCATTTATCTGTACTTTCAAAAGAAGATAAGTGCATCTATCAGAACCTTGGGAAGAAATTGATTGCGATTTCAAAATTGAAAAATCCGGACAGGGATTATAAAAAAATGGAAGAAATTATTGGAGGATGATGAAGTGAAGACAACAGTAAACACATTTAGGAACGCAAAGGAAAAAAAAGAAAAAATAACGATGCTTACCGCATACGATTATTCTACAGCAAAGCTGGTAGATGAGTCCGGTGTAGAATCCATTTTGGTGGGAGATTCTTTAGGTATGGTTTGTCTTGGGTATGAAGATACCTTATCAGTTACTATGGAGGATATGATTCACCATTCAGCGGCTGTGGCAAGAGGGGCAAAAAATGCTATGGTAATTACCGATATGCCATTTATGTCTTACCAGACTTCTGTTTATGATGCGGTAGTCAATGCAGGCAGACTGATGAAGGAGGGTAGGGCACAGGCAGTGAAATTAGAAGGCGGTTTAGAAGTGTGTCCGCAGATTGAAGCAATAGTAAAAGCCTCCATTCCGGTGTGTGCCCATATTGGTCTGACACCACAGTCGGTAAATGCCTTTGGCGGATTTAAGGTGCAGGGAAAAGAGGAAGCGGCAGCAAAACGTCTGTTAGAGGAAGCCAAAGCCATTGAAGAGGCAGGTGCCTTTGCGGTAGTGTTGGAGTGCGTACCTGAAAAGCTGGCCACCTTTATTACAGAGCAGATTGGAATTCCAACCATCGGGATTGGAGCCGGAGCAGGCTGCGATGGTCAGGTATTGGTTTATCAGGATATGCTTGCAATGTACTCGGACATGGCACCAAAGTTTGTAAAGCAGTTTAGAAATGTGGGAGAGCAGATGTGTGCAGGTTTCCGCGATTATGTAAAAGAAGTAAAGGAAGGAACCTTCCCGGCACAGGAGCATACATTTAAAATTGATGACTCAGTAATCGAAAAACTTTATTAATATATATTTTACCCGACGAAAAAAAGCAATAGTAAGGAGAGAGAAAAATGCAGATTGTTAAGACCATTGGTGAAGTAAGAAGCGTCGTAAAGCAATGGAAAAAGGAAGGGCTAAGCGTAGGGCTGGTGCCTACCATGGGATTTTTACATGAAGGACATAAGAGTCTGATTGAACGTGCCGTAAAGGAAAATGACAGAGTAGTAGTCAGCGATTTTGTAAATCCCACCCAGTTTGGACCAAACGAAGATTTGGCAAGCTATCCCAGAGATTTAGACAGGGATGCAAAGCTTTGTGAAGAGGCAGGAGCCGCACTTTTATTCAATCCGGAACCGGAAGAAATGTATTATGAGGATAGAACCACCTCTGTAAATATGGAGGGACTTACCAAGGAATTATGCGGAAAGTCACGTCCGATTCATTTTTCCGGGGTATGTACCGTAGTATCTAAGTTATTTCATATTGTAACACCGGACAGAGCGTATTTTGGGCAAAAGGATGCGCAGCAGTTAGCGGTCATTAAAAGAATGGTAAGAGATCTGAATTTTGATATAGAAATCGTAGGCTGCCCGATCATAAGGGAAGAGGATGGACTTGCCAAAAGCTCCAGAAATACCTATTTAAGTGAGGAAGAACGGAAAGCAGCAGTGATTTTAAACCAGTCTCTAAAAATCGGAAAAGAAATGATAGAAAAGGGAGAGAAGGATGCTGCAAAGGTAAAAGAAGCGATTGTGAAGAATTTAACAACAGAGCCTTTGGCAAAAATTGATTATGTGGAGATAGTCGATTTTAATACCATTGAACCAATTACAACCATAAAGGGGTCTGTATTAACCGCTATTGCGGTTTATATCGGAAAAACCCGTCTGATCGATAATTTTATTGTAAACATTTAGGACTGCAGATAAAAACAAGCTGTGCAGTCCGTAGCAGATTATATAGAGAGAAATAAGGAGAAAGCTATGACAATTACCATGTTAAAAGGAAAGATTCACAGAGCAGTTGTAAAACAGGCAGAATTAAATTATGTGGGAAGCATTACTGTGGACCCGGAACTAATGGAAGCAGCCAATATTTATGAATACGAAAAGGTACAGATTGTGGATGTGGAAAATGGAAATCGTTTTGAAACTTACACCATTGCAGGAGAGCCGGGAAGCGGTATGATCTGCTTAAATGGGGCGGCGGCAAGACAGGTACAGGTAGATGACCATGTTATTATTATGTCTTACTGTGAAATGACTCCGGAAGAAGCAAAGACACATAAGCCCCATGTGGTATTTGTGGACGGGGAGAATAAAATTGTAAAGACTTCACGCTATGAAAAATACGGAGAACTTTCGCCGGTTCTTTAAGTAGAAGGAAAGACAGAAACGAAAGGAAGAAATCAATATGTTACAGGGGAAGACAGTAGTGCTGGGCGTTACCGGAAGCATTGCTGCATACAAAATTGCCAATTTAGCAAGTATGTTAGTAAAGCTTCATGCAGACGTTCATGTGCTAATGACAGAAAATGCCACTAATTTTATTAATCCAATTACCTTTGAAACACTTACGAACCATAAATGTCTGGTGGACACCTTTGACCGGAACTTTAATTATAATGTGGAACATGTGTCACTGGCAAAGAAGGCAGATGTGTTGCTGATTGCTCCTGCCTCAGCCAATGTGATCGGAAAGTTAGCCAATGGCATTGCAGATGATATGCTGACCACTACAGCACTGGCCTGCAGATGTAAAAAGATTATTTCACCTGCCATGAATACCAATATGTTTGAAAATCCTATTGTGCAGGATAATATTGAGAAATTGAAACGTTTTGGTATGGAAGTGATAGAGCCGGATGTAGGGTATCTGGCATGCGGTGACACCGGAGCAGGGAAAATGCCTTCTGAGACAGTACTGTTGGATTATATTTTAAAGGAAATTCATTTTTCAAAGGATATGAAAGGATTAAAGGTATTAGTGACCGCAGGTGCCACGAAAGAAGCCATTGATCCGGTACGCTTTATTTCCAACCATTCCACCGGAAAAATGGGAATTGCCATTGCAAGAACTGCCATGGAGCGTGGGGCAGAGGTGACTTTGGTTGCTGGAAGTGTATCGGTGGAGCTGCCGCCTTTTGTGAAAGTGATTTCTGTGGTAAGTGCCAAAGATATGTTTGAGGCAGTAGCTGCAGAGGCAGACAAGCAGGATATTATTATCAAAGTAGCTGCTGTGGCAGACTTTACTCCGGTGCATGTGGCAGAAGAGAAGATAAAAAAGAAAGGTCAAGGGGCGGTTTTAGAATTAACCAATACCACAGATATATTAAAATATTTAGGCGAACACAGAAAAGAACATCAGTTTCTGTGTGGATTTTCCATGGAAACAGAAAATATGTTAGAAAATTCCAGAAGAAAGCTGGAGCAAAAAAATATTGATATGATTGTGGCAAATAATTTGAAAACCAAAGGGGCCGGTTTTGGAACCGACACCAATGTGGTTACAATGATTACGCAAGATCAAGTAAAAGAGTTGGAACGGATGGATAAATTCAAAGTGGCACAGGAAATTTTAACTTATATTTTAGAACAAAGAGGATAAAGATATGAACTTACTGACTGCTTCAAAAATTACAAAGGCATATACAGACAAAGTGCTTCTGGATCACGTGGATTTTTCTATAGATGATAGGGAAAAGATTGGCGTTATCGGCATCAACGGAACAGGAAAATCCAGCCTTCTTAAGCTGCTGGCAGGAAGGGATCAAGTGGATGAAGGAGAATTGATTTTAGGTAATCATGTAGTGGTTAATTATCTGCCTCAGAATCCGGTGTTTCCCCAAGGTGTCACCATATATGATTATGTAGCAGACAATAATGGGGCAGGCGGCACATGGGAAATTGAGGGAGAAAGTAAGCGAATTTTGAATATGTTAGGATTTGACAAATACGATATTCCCTTGGAGATTCTCTCGGGAGGCCAGAAAAAGAAGGTTGCTTTGGCAGCATCACTGTTAAAGCCTTGTGATATTTTAATTTTAGATGAGCCTACTAACCATTTAAATAACACCATGGTATTGTGGCTGGAAAATTATTTAAAGGCAAGACGGGGAGCACTTGTTATGGTAACTCATGACCGGTATTTTCTTGACCGGGTATGTAATAAGATCGTGGAGATTGACAAGGGAAAACTTTACAGCTATCAGACCAATTTTGAAGGTTTTCTGGAGTTAAAATCTCAAAGAGAGGACATGGAACTGGCTACCTATAAAAAGAATAAAAATATTCTCCGAACAGAATTAGAATGGATCCGCCGTGGCGCTCAGGCTCGTTCCACCAAGCAGAAAGCAAGAATTGAAAGATTCGAAGCCTTGAAGAATATCAAAGCACCGGAAAAAGCAGAAAGTGTAGAGTTATCTTCCGTGTCTTCCAGATTAGGAAAGAAGACAGTAGAACTCTCCGGCATTTGTAAATCTTATGGAGAGCGCACACTGATTCGGGATTTTTCTTATATATTTTTGCGCAATGACCGTATCGGAATTGTGGGTGAAAACGGCTGCGGAAAAAGTACTTTAATGAAAATTATCGTAGGAGAAATAGAAGCGGATGCAGGCTATGTGGAAATGGGGCCTACGGTTAAGATTGGCTACTTTTCTCAGGAAAATGAGAAGTTAGATGAAACTATGCGTGTCATTGACTATA
Organism: uncultured Eubacteriales bacterium; assembly: GCA_949289145.1. Lineage (GTDB taxonomy): Bacteria > Bacillota > Clostridia > Lachnospirales > Lachnospiraceae > RUG11237. The sequence goes on from CASEML010000078.1 coordinate 11,083, forward strand.
TTAAGGAAACGGCTGAATTTGTTAGAACCGAGGAGGGCTTGATTTCTGCCTCTAAGATGTTAGAACGGTTTCTTTTTGACGGCACACTGCAATATTCTAAGATAGAGAAGCTTTCCGGTGGGGAAAAGCGAAGACTTTACCTGTTAAAAATTCTTATGGAGGCACCGAACGTTCTCATATTAGACGAGCCTACCAATGATTTGGATATTCAAACTCTGGGAATTTTAGAGGAATATTTAGAACATTTCGACGGTATTGTGATTACGGTTTCCCATGACAGGTATTTTCTGGATAAAATAGTTGACCGAATCTTTGCTTTTGAAAATGGCGTACTTAAACAGTACGAAGGTGGTTACAGCGATTATTTGGAAAAGGCGGGAAGCCCTTATGAAGAAATTAACCCAAAGAAATCCTCCAAAAAGGCAGCTGCCGCATACAAGGAACGCCCGAGAGAAAAGAAGCTGAAATTTACTTATGCAGAGCAGAAAGAATATGAAACTATTGAGGAAGATATAGAAAAGCTGGAGGAACAAGTAAGTAATCTAGAGAATGAAATTTTACATGCTGCAACGGATTTTGTAAAGCTGAATGAGCTTTCTAAGGAAAAAGAGGAAAGGGAAAAGGCTTTGGAAGAAAAAATGGAACGGTATGTGTACCTTATGGAACTGGCAGAGAAAATAGAAGCAGCAGGGGGAAAAGTTTAACTTATAGCTGTTCTTAAAAACCGATAGGTTTGAAGGATTTATATTTAAAAATTTGTGCAGCACAACGACTTAAACATGTAAAATGATCACATTCAGTCTTATCGTTTTCCAAGAACGGTAAGGCTGAACTGTTACAATCTATACGAAAGAATTAGAAAGATAGTTGTAATTTTATATTGGTTATGATATAATGTCCGAAAATCGAATGGAAATAATTGGTGCCTTTATTTATGTAGAGATAAAGGGTAAAAGGGAAACCGGTGAAAGTCCGGTACGAACTCGTCACTGTAAGTAAGGAGTGCAGAACTTTTGTGAAAACAGCCACTGAGAGATTGGGAAGGCAGTTCTGTATGTGGATTTACAAGTCAGGAAACCTGCCAGTTATTGGTACAGGAATATACATTCCAGACCACGAGTTCTTGGTCGTACCGTAGCACAGTATATTTATGCTGTAAGCTTTTTTGTACCACAGTACGTAGTGCTGGGGTGTTTTTCTGTATGTCTTTTTCGATTTCAAATACTAACACATAGTAATTGTGGAGAATTCCACACCATTGAAGGAGGGAAAGTAACATGAAAAAGAAAAACGTAACAAAATTGCTTGCAGCTTTTGCAATGTCAGCGCTTGTATTGGCGGGCTGTAGTTCTAATGGGGCTGCTGACACAAGTACTACAGAAGATAATCAGACAGTAGAAGATGGGGCAGAGGACACAGAACAGGAAGCTGATGCTCAGGAAAACAATGAAGAAGTTTCAGACGAAGAAAGTACGGAGGAGACTTCTGAAGAAGCGGAAGAAGAAAATTACAACACAGGGGATGCTTCTTTGGATAATACCAGAAATCAGGATGAAATTGGTGAAAATGAAATTTTGGTCGTAAGTTTTGGTACCAGCTATAATGACAGCAGACGTCTCACCATCGGTGCTATTGAAAATAAAATAGAATCATCATTTAACGATTATTCTGTAAGACGCGGATTTACCAGTCAAATTATCATTGACCATGTAAAGAACAGAGATAATGTGACCATTGACAATGTGGCAGAAGCATTAGGACGAGCAGTCAATAACGGTGTTAAGAACTTAGTGATCCAACCGACTCATTTAATGAATGGGTTAGAATACAATGAGTTGGTGGAAGAAGTAGCAAATTATTCCGATGCTTTCGAAAAAGTTGCTATTGGTGAGCCATTATTAAGCAGTGATGAAGATTTTCAGGCGGTTATGAAAGCTATTACAGAAGCAACAGCAGAATATGATGATGGCGACACAGCAATTTGCTTTATGGGACATGGTACCGAAGCAGATTCCAACAGCGTATATACAAAAATGCAGGATATGCTTACGGAAGCAGGATATGCAAATTATTATGTGGGCACGGTAGAAGCAGCTCCGTCTTTAGATGATGTACTGACACAAGTTCAGGCTGGCGAATATAAGAAGGTGGTATTACAGCCTTTGATGATTGTGGCAGGAGATCATGCAAGCAATGACATGGCGGGAGATGAAGATGGTTCCTGGAAGAAAATATTTGAAGATGCAGGTTACGAAGTAGAATGTGTAGTACGCGGTCTAGGTGAATTAGAAGCGATTCAGGATATTTTTGTAGAGCATACGCAGGCAGCAGTGGATAGTCTGGCAGAATAATTCATGATAATAGAAAACTTCTTAAAGGGATTTTCTATTGTTTCGCAAAGGAATGGGTGAAATGAAAAAAACAAAAGTAATTTTATTAGTGACAGTCCTTACTATGGGACAGCTATTGGTGGGCTGCGAAGCCAGTAAAACCAATACGGCGAGTAACGGAGAAACTGTAGCGAACGTATCTGTGAATGATACAGAAACAGAGAGTGCCGCATCTGATACTGCAGAGGCGGAAGAAACCACAGAAGAAAACAGTCAGGTGGCATCTGCAGATGAGATGGCGGACGTAGCAGATGTGGTAGAAGAAGATATGACGCCTGTATATGCCACAGAATTGAAAGACGGTGTATATCCGGTAACTGTGGATTCCAGCTCATCTATGTTCAGCATCACCAGCTGCGAACTGACTGTGGAAAACGGCACCATGTCGGCGGTGATGACTATGGGGGGAACCGGTTATCTCAAGGTGTTTATGGGAACTGGAGAAGAAGCTGTAACAGCCGGAGAGGATGCCTGTATTCCATATGTGGAAAATGAAAATGGAGAACATACTTTTACCGTTCCAGTGGAAGCATTGGATATGGGAATTGATTGTTCTGCTTTCAGCAAGCGGAAAGAAAAATGGTATGACAGAGTGCTGGTTTTCCGTGCAGATTCTCTGCCTCAGGAGGCTTTTGTAAATCAGACAATGGTTACAGTGGAATCTCTTTCTTTAGAGGATGGAACTTACACAGTAGAAGTACAGTTAGAAGGTGGTTCCGGCAAAGCCACTGTGGAATCACCGGCAACTTTTAAAGTGGAAAAGGGTCAGGCATATGCTACTATTACCTGGAGCAGTTCAAACTACGATTATATGGTGGTAGATGAAGAAAAATATGAACCAATCAATACAGAGGGAAATTCCACCTTTGAAATCCCGCTGGCAAGCTTTGACAGAAAGCTTTCTATAGCAGCTAATACTACGGCAATGAGTACACCTCATGAGATAGAATACACGTTATATTTTGATTCAAATTCAATTACAAAGGTGCCATAATGAAAAACATAAGAGTGAAGATATTCGGAATTCTTTTAGGACTTTGTACAATCCTCTTCTGTGCATGCAGTGTGCAGGAGGGGGGAGAAGAAGCAGGAGATCCCAAAACGCAGGCAGAACAATTAGAATGGAAACAAATGGATATAGAGTACAGTATGGAGCTGCAATATGCGGATCAATTTACGGTGGATTATTATAAAGACGGTTATGCATTGATTACAATCAAGGATGGCGGTCGCTTTTTTGTTGTACCGGAAAATGCGGTGGTTCCTTCTGAATTGGAGGGAGATATTGTGGTTTTACAGCAGCCTTTAGACAATATCTATCTGGTGGCAACTTCTGCCATGGATTTGTTCCGGGCAATAGATGGACTTGACTGTATTCGATTATCGGGAACTGATAGCAAAGGCTGGTATATTGAAGAGGCAAAACAGGCAATGGAAGAAGGAATAATTCTGTATGCAGGAAAATACAGCGCACCCGATTATGAACTGATTTTAGCGGAAGGGTGCGATTTGGCAGTGGAATCCACCATGATCTATCATACACCGGAAGTGAAGGAACAGTTAGAAAGCTTTGGTATACCGGTGCTGGTGGAACGTTCCAGCTATGAAAGCAATCCGCTAGGCAGAATGGAGTGGCTGAAATTATACGGTGTGCTTTTGGGAAAAGAACAAGAGGCGGAACAATATTTTCAGCAACAGATAGAACAGTTGAAGGGAATGGAGAAAAAAAATACAGGAAAAACAGTTGCATTCTTTTACATTAATTCCAACGGTTCTGTCAATGTGAGAAAGCCCGGTGATTATGTGGCAAAAATGATTGAAATGGCGGGTGGGAATTATGTGCCATCCAATGTGGCGCAAGAGAATGCGCTGTCTACCATGAATATGCAGATGGAATCATTTTACGCAGAAGCAAAAGATGCAGATTATCTGATTTACAACAGCACCATTGACGGGGAAATCAAGACGATAGATGAACTGTTGGAAAAAAGCAATCTTTTAAAAGATTTTAAGGCAGTAAATGAAGGAAATGTGTGGTGTGTTCAAAAGAATATGTTTCAACAAACAACGGGAATTGGTGATATGATTGCTGATATTCATAAAATTATAACTGGAGAGACGGCAGAAGGAGAAGAACTAAAATTCGTGAGAAAGGTAAAGTAAAGGCATGGAAGTGAGGAAAAATCATACAGCAAACATTCGCTATGGAATAGCTTTCCTTATATTGATTGCACTTTTAGGAATATTGTTTGTATGGAATGTAAATTCCGGCAGTGTAGACTTAACTATAAAAGAAATCTATAAAATTCTGATTCACAAAAAAGGAGAAGAAACTTCCTTTCATATTGTATGGGATATAAGAATGCCGAGAATTTTGGCTGCTATTATTTTAGGCGGTGCTTTGTCCGTATCCGGCTTTTTGTTACAGACATTCTTTGGAAATCCTATTGCAGGCCCTTTTGTGCTGGGAATTTCTTCGGGAGCAAAGTTGATGGTGTCCATTGTAATTGTAGTTTTATTGGAAAAAAGGATACTTGTAAATTCATTCCTTATGATCACTGCTGCTTTTGCAGGGGCCATGATATCTATGGGATTTGTTCTGGCAGTGTCAAAAAAGGTAGAAAAAATGTCCATGTTGGTAATCTGTGGTGTTATGATTGGATATATTTGCTCTGCAATTACGGAATTTATTGTGACTTTTGCAGACGATTCAAATATTGTAAATCTGCATAATTGGTCTATGGGAAGTTTTTCTGGTATGAACTGGGATAAGATTTTGGTAATGGCGGTGGTGATTTTTTTCGTAATGGTCACAACTTTTTGCATGTCAAAGCCCATCAGTGCATACCAGATGGGGGAAGCCTATGCAAAAAATGTGGGAGTGAATGTGAGTTTGTTACGGATAATGCTAATTCTTCTGTCCAGTATATTAGCGGCTTGTGTCACCGCTTTTGCAGGTCCTATTTCTTTTGTGGGAATTGCAGTTCCCCATTTGGTCAAGAGCCTGTTTAAAACAGCGAAACCTATTCTGGTGATTCCGGGCTGCTTTTTGGGCGGAGCCGTGTTCTGTCTGTTTTGTGACCTGATAGCCAGAACCTTGTTTGCACCTACAGAACTTAGTATTAGTTCTGTAACGGCTGTATTTGGAGCGCCGATTGTGATTTATGTAATGATTCGGAGACAGACGAAAGTATAAGGGAGGAAACATGAAAGAGTATTTTCTTTATACAGACCATATGACAGTGGGATATCAGGGCAGACCATTGATCAGCGATATAGAATTAAAAGTGAAAAAGGGAGAGATTTTGACCTTAATTGGCCCAAATGGTGCAGGAAAATCTACTATATTAAAAAGTCTTACCAGACAGATGAATCTTTTAGGAGGAACGGTGTATATTGAACAGCGGCCCATGAATAAGATGACAGATAAGGAAGTGGCAAGAAAACAGTCTATGGTTATGACAGAGCGGATACGACCGGAATTGATGACTTGTGAAGATGTGGTAAGTATGGGAAGATATCCTTACACTGGCAGTCTTGGCATTTTAAGTAAAGAGGATAAAGATAAGGTAAAGGAGGCCTTGGAGCTGGTACATGCTACAGACCTTGCAGGTCAGGACTTTTTGAAAATCAGTGACGGACAGCGGCAAAGGATTCTTCTTGCCAGAGCAATCTGCCAAGAACCGGAGCTGATCGTGTTAGACGAGCCTACCTCTTTTCTTGATATTCGTCATAAACTGGAATTGCTGGCAATTTTAAAAAAAATGGTAAGGGAAAAACAGATTGCAGTGCTTATGTCATTACACGAACTGGAACTGGCGCAAAAAATATCAGATTTTGTGGTCTGTGTACAGGGCAATACCATTGCAAACTATGGTACTCCGGAAGAAATCTTTCAATCTTCTTATATCAAGGAACTTTATGGTATCACTAAGGGGACTTATAATACAGAATTTGGAACTGTGGAAATGGCAGCAGTAGAGGGAACGCCAGAAATTTTTGTGATCGGTGGAAATGGCAGTGGAATTACTATATATCGTAAGCTGCAAAGAGAGGGAGTCCCCTTTGCAACCGGAGTGCTTCATGCTAACGATGTAGATTATTTTTTAGCAAAAGAGCTGTCAAATTGCGTTATAGTAGAAAAGGCCTTTGAAGCAATAAGAACTGAAAATTATGAGAAAGCATTAAAACAGATGAATCAGTGTAAAAAAGTATATTGTAATCTGCAAGAATTTGGTTTTTTGAATCATAAAAATCAAAAATTGTTGGAAATTGCAAAGCGGGAAGGGAAATTATTATAATTTTGTTGCATTCGTAAAAATCTTATGATATAATATCGGAGGCAAAAAACACATGTGTGGATTTCAGGCTGGTGCCTGCATGCAGGTGGTCTGTTGGTAATCGGAAGCACATGAACGAAAACAACCAAATGGAGGAAAAAAAATGAGCGTTATTTCAATGAAACAATTACTGGAAGCAGGTGTACATTTTGGACATCAGACAAGAAGATGGAACCCTAAAATGGCAGAATACATCTACACAGAAAGAAATGGTATTTATATTATCGATTTACAGAAATCTGTAGGTAAAGTAGATGAAGCATATAAAGCTATCGCTGATATTGCAGCAGATGGCGGTACAATTCTTTTTGTTGGTACAAAGAAGCAGGCTCAGGATGCAATCAAGACAGAAGCAGAGCGTTGTGGAATGTACTATGTAAATGAGAGATGGTTAGGAGGTATGTTAACAAACTTCAAGACTATCCAGCAGAGATGTGCAAAATTAAAAGAGATTGAGACAATGATGGAAGATGGAACAGCAGATGTTCTTCCAAAGAAAGAAGTTATCGAATTAAAGAAAGAACTTGCTAAGCTGGAAAAGAACCTTGGCGGTATTAAGGATATGAAGAAACTTCCAGATGCTATCTTTGTGGTAGATCCTAAGAAGGAAAGAATCTGCATTCAGGAAGCACATACATTAGGTATTCCTTTGATCGGTATTGCTGATACAAACTGTGATCCGGAAGAATTAGACTATGTAATTCCGGGCAATGATGATGCAATTCGTGCAGTTAAGTTAATCGTTTCTAAGATGGCAGATGCTGTTATCGAAGCAAACCAGGGTGAACAGTTTGTGGAAGAGGAAGCTGTAGAAGAAGCAGTGGCAGAATAATTACATTATTATAAAACGGAGGAATATAAAATGGCTATCACAGCAGCAATGGTAAAAGAATTAAGAGAAATGACTGGTGCAGGCATGATGGATTGTAAGAAAGCTTTGAATGCCACAGACGGTGATGTGGAAAAAGCAGTCGAGTTCTTACGTGAAAAAGGTCTTGCTACAGCACAGAAAAAGGCAGGAAGAGTAGCAGCAGAAGGTCTTGTTGCAACAACTCTTACAGCAGATGAAAAGAAAGCAGTTGTAGTAGAAGTAAATGCAGAAACAGACTTCGTAGCTAAGAATGAAAAATTCCAGAATTATGTGGCAGAAGTGGCAGCACAGGCTTTAAATACAACAGCAGCAGATGTAGAAGCTTTCTTAGCTGAGCCATGGGCAGCAGATCCAAGCAAAACTGTAAATGAAGTATTAGCTTCACAGATTGCTGTTATTGGTGAAAACATGAATATCAGAAGATTTGAGCAGGTTACAGAGGAGAACGGATTTGTTGCTTCTTATATCCATGCAGGCGGAAAGATTGGCGTTTTAGTAGATGTGGAAACAGATGTTATAAATGATGCAATAAAAGAGATGGCTAGAAACGTAGCTATGCAGGCAGCAGCGTTAAAACCGCTTTATACCAGCAGAGATGAAGTAGATGCTGACTACATTGAAAAAGAAAAAGAAATCTTAAGAGCTCAGGCTAAAAATGAAAAACCAGATGCTAATGACAAGATTATTGATGGTATGGTAATGGGACGTATCAATAAAGAATTGAAAGAAATCTGTCTTTTGGATCAGGTATACGTTAAGGCTGAAGATGGAAAACAGGTTGTCAGCAAGTATGTAGAAGAAGTTGCTAAGGCTAATAATGCCAAGATTACGATTAAGAAATTTGTTCGCTTTGAAACAGGTGAAGGAATCGAAAAAGTTGAAACTGATTTTGCAGCAGAAGTAGCAGCACAGCTTCAATAATTTGTGAATAATCATTTAAAGATTTGAATCAATGAAAATCAGACATTTTGTGTGGCATATAACACAAGATGTCTGATTTTTCTTAGAAAAAATGAGATAAGTAAACTGAAAAAATACTGTACGAATAGTCAAAAATATGTTATCATATAACTTAGTACTTCGTGTTTAGAAGGGTAATCAGAATGCGGTTATCCTTATCTTTGAGAGGTCAGAAAGAAAAGTCTATGGCGGAGAGTAGGATGGAACAGAACAATGGCAAAAATGAAGAATTAGAAAGAAAAAAAAAGCGTGTAAAAAAATTGAAGCATGCAATTATAATTACATTAATATGTGCAATACTAATTCCTATCATCATGTGTGTTTGCCTGCTGGTTAAAGTGGGTACTATGCAAAAGCAGATTGACCAGTTATATGAAATGCGGCAAAACAAGCAAAAAGAAGAACAACTGGCACAAGAAGAAACACTGAAAAAAGAGCAGGAACAAGCGGAGATTCTCGCCAGTAAACTTCCCGAAACTACGGAAACAGATGAAATATCTGCCCAGAAGGAGGACGGAAGGAAAAAGGTATACTTGACATTTGATGATGGCCCCAGTACTGGAACAGAAGAAATTCTCACGATTTTGAACGAGTACGATGTGAAGGCAACCTTCTTTGTGGTTGGAAAAGAAGATGAATATTCTATGGAGATGTATAAGAAGATTGTAGATCAAGGACATACTTTGGGAATGCATTCTTATTCTCATCAGTACAGTACGATTTATCAGTCTGTGGAAGCTTTCGCTCAGGATATTAAACGTCAGAAAGACTTATTAAAGGAAGCCACAGGAGAAGATATAAGACTGTTTCGGTTTCCGGGAGGAAGCAGTAATTTGGTAAGTAATATTGGCATGGAGGAATTTATTAAATATTTAAATGAAGAAGGAATTACATACTTTGACTGGAATGTTTCTAGTGGAGATGCCACAAGTAAATCTTTAGAGCCGGAAGCTTTGGTGCAGAATGTAATACGGGATGTGGGGATATATAATAATTCTGTAGTTTTGATGCATGATGCGGCAGATAAGCCAAATACGGTAAAAGCACTTCCGATGCTGATTGAACAGCTGCAGGAAATGGATGTGGATATTCTTCCTATTACAGAGGATGTAAAACCAATACAGCATATCAAAGCAAATGAGGTAGAAAATAATTAAAGGGAGAGAATGGAGGAATACAGATGAGTTTTTTTAAGGATTTTAAAGAGGATTTATCTCAGGCCGTCAGTGAATTAATGCCTTCAGAGGAGGAAATGCTGGGGAAACTTGAGGAAAAGGAAAATAAAGAAAAACCGACAGATATTACGGAAGAATTTATTATTCCGGAAGAAGAACCAGCTGAGGTTACGGAAGATATGATATCAAATGAAACTTCAGCTCAGGAGGAATTTATTATTCCTGAGGAAGAAGAAATAACGTTTTCTCCAGAGGAAGAACCGGCAACAGTTCAGGAGGAGAAAAATGCAGAAATGCCGGAAGAAATAGAAAAGGTATCTGAGGATATAGAAGAAACAGAGGAAGATACATTTTTGGATAGTGAATTGTCAGAAGACGAGTTTGAAGAACAAACGGAAATACATGGGGAAACAGTGGAACCGGAAGATGACAATGGTACAGATGCTATGTTCGGTGAATTTGTAAAAGGGATGCTGGAGAAACTTGAGGAAGAGAAAGAAACAGAGGAACTCACAGCGGTTACGGAGGAATCTGTTATTCCTGAGGAAGAAAATAAAACTGATTCTGCAGAAGAAGATTTGTTTGCTGAACTTCATACCGAAAAAATTAAGCTAGAGGCGGAAGATTTAACATTAGAAGATTTCATGAAAGAGAATGGAATTATAGAAGAAACAATTAATCAGGAGGAAAATATTATGGCAATGGAAACGAATGAAATGGAAAGTTTAGTAGAGGAAGAAACAACCATTATGGATGACGACACACCAACAAGCGAAGATGTGGCAGTAATAACGAAAGGAATGAGAATTAAAGGTGATGTGGAATCTGACGGTTCTATTGAAGTAGTGGGAGATATTACTGGCAATATTACATGTAAGGGAAAACTTACTATTTCAGGTAAAGTAAACGGTAATTCAAGAGCGGCTGAAATCTTTGTGAATCAGGCAAGGATTGAGGGTGAAATTACAAGTAATGAAACAGTAAAGGTTGGAAACGGAACTGTTATTATCGGTAATATTTCAGCCACTTCTGCTGTAATTGCCGGAGCAGTAAAAGGTGATATTGATGTAAACGGTCCCGTTGTAGTAGATGCATCAGCAGTTGTTATGGGAAATATCAAGTCTCGTTCTGTGCAGATTAACAGTGGTGCAGTAATCGAAGGAACCTTCTCACAGTGTTACAACAGCGAAATTGATGTACAGGGAATCTTTGAAGAAAAATAAGAGGAAGAACGAATGAAGCGAGTATTATTGAAATTAAGCGGTGAAGCTCTTGCGGGAGATAAAAAAACCGGATTTGATGAACCCACCGTGACTCAGGTGGCAAATCAGGTCAAACAATTGGTGGATTCAGGGATTCAGGTGGGAATCGTAATCGGCGGCGGCAATTTCTGGAGAGGAAGAACTAGTGAAACCATAGAACGCACGAAGGCTGATCAGATTGGAATGTTAGCTACGGTTATGAATTGTATTTATGTTTCCGAAATATTCCGTTCTGTGGGCATGATGACACAGGTGCTGACTCCTTTTGAGTGCGGCAATTTTTCAAAACTCTACTCCAAGGACAGAGTAGAGAAATATTTTTCTAAGAATATGGTGGTATTTTTTGCAGGGGGCACAGGACATCCGTATTTTTCAACGGATACTGCAACGGTGCTGCGGGCTGTAGAAATAGAAGCAGATGTGATTCTGTTGGCAAAAGCCATTGACGGTGTATATGACAGCGATCCAAAGGTAAATAAGGATGCCAAGAAATACGATGAAATTTCCATTAATGATGTGGTTGCGAATAAGCTGGCGGTTGTGGATTTAACAGCATCTATTATGTGTATGGAAAACAAAATGCCTATGATGGTATTTGGTTTAAATGAAAAAAATAGTATCGTAAATACTGTAAATGGTAATTTTACCGGTACAAAAGTAACTGTTTAGGAGGAAATCAGAACAATGGATGAAAGATTAACACAGTATGATGAAAAAATGCAGAAATCATATGAAAATTTAATCAGTGAGTTTGGAACCATCAGAGCAGGTAGAGCCAATCCTCATGTATTAGATAAAATCAGAGTAGATTATTATGGTACACCGTCAAATTTACAACAGGTTGCCAATGTAACTGTTCCGGAACCAAGAATGATTCAAATTCAGCCTTGGGAAGCATCTTTGGTTAAAGAAATTGAAAAGGCAATTCTTTGCTCAGATTTAGGAATCAACCCTACAAACGACGGCAAAGTAATACGTTTGATTTTCCCGGAATTGACAGAGGAACGAAGAAAAGAACTGGCAAAAGATGTTAAGAAAAAAGGTGAACAGGCAAAGGTAGCCATTCGCAACATTAGACGGGACGGAAACGATGCTTTGAAGAAACTTGGTAAAACAGAAATATCAGAAGACGAAATTAAAGATTTGGAAAATCAGTTACAGAAATTAACAGATAAATATATTGCAGAAGTCGATAAGGCGATTGATGAAAAATCAAAAGAAATACTTACTGTATAAGTTTTATGGGGCATAGTAGACTTACTGTGCCCTATAAGTTTACATAGAACATGGCGGCACCGTCATAATAATGATAGAATTTGGAGGATTTAGGATGAATATACCTAATCATGTAGCAATCATATTGGATGGAAACGGACGCTGGGCAAAGTCAAAAGGAATGCCTAGAAATTACGGTCATGCACAGGGCAGCAAAAATGTGGAGACAATCTGTGAAGAAGCTTATAAAATGGGTATTCAGTATCTTACTGTTTATGCCTTTTCTACAGAAAACTGGAAACGTTCTAAAGAGGAAGTGGACGCATTGATGAAGCTTTTGAGAAATTATATGAAAACATGTATAAAAACAGCTCAAAAGAATAGAATGTGTGTAAAAGTAATTGGAGACATTACCAGGCTGGATGAGGATATAAGAAGCAGAATCTTAGAATTGGAAGAAGCCACAAAAAACAACGATGGACTGCATTTTCAGATTGCCATTAACTACGGAAGCCGTGATGAGATAAAGCGAGCTGTGGAGAAGCTTGCAGAGGATGTGAAACAAGGAAACTTAGAGCCGGAAGCAGTTACGGAGGAATGTATTGCAGGGTATCTGGATACCAAGGGGATTCCGGATCCGGATTTACTAATCCGCACCAGTGGAGAGCTTCGCCTGTCGAATTTTTTATTGTGGCAGCTTGCTTATGCAGAATTTTATTTTACAGATGTACATTGGCCTGATTTTAGTAAAAAAGAATTAGAAAAAGCGATTGTTCATTATAACAAAAGAGAGCGTAGATATGGAGGCGTGAAGGAGGAGTAGTATGTTTAAAACAAGGTTGATCAGTGGAATCGTTCTAGTAATTATTCTAGCTGTTTTCCTTATTTTAGGTGGAAATATCTTGTGGAGTCTTACTCTTTTCATTTCGCTGGTGGGATTAGTTGAGTTAAATCGAGTTTTAAAAAATCAAAAAAACACCCTTGGAATTCTTTCTTATGTTTTATGCATCATATTTTATATATGTCTGTTGTTAGGAGAGAATAGGCTTTGCGATGTAATCGCTGAAAATAATTATTTTGAAATTATAGCGTTGATGTATCTTATTCTTTTGATGGCAGTTTATGTGTTTACTTTTCCTAAATATAAGGCATGTGATATATGGCTTTCCTATTTCGGATTCTTTTATGTAGGTGTTATGCTCTCTTTTATTTATAAGATAAGAATGGTAGAGGAATATGGACAGTATTTAGTATGGCTTGTATTTATCTGTTCCTGGGTGTGTGATACTTCAGCCTATTGCGTGGGTATGTTATTGGGAAAACATAAACTGGCTCCCAAATTAAGTCCTAAAAAATCCATAGAAGGCTCTGTAGGAGGTATTTTAGGTTCCGCCCTTGTAGGGGCTGTTTACGGATATACATTGCGAAATATTATGTTGACAGATATTAGCCCAATCCTGTTGTTTGCAATTATTGGAGCGGTAGGAGCCATGCTTTCACAGATTGGTGATCTGGCGGCTTCTGCCATCAAACGTAATTATGAAATCAAAGATTATGGAAAATTGATACCGGGTCATGGCGGAATTCTGGATCGTTTTGACAGTGTGATTTTCACTGCACCGGTGATTTATTTTCTATTTGTAGTTTTAGCATAAAGCACGAAAGGAAGAAAAGAGGTTAAAGGAAACGATATGAAAAACATAGCTATCATTGGTTCCACAGGCTCTATAGGGACGCAGACATTAGATGTAGTTCGGGCGAACAGCGACGTAGCAGTAATTGCTCTGGCAGCAGGAAATAATGTGGACTTACTGGAAAAGCAGGTACGGGAATTTAAGCCTGCCTATGCTTGTATAGGCAGTGAAGATAAAGCAAAAGAACTGAGAGAAAGGCTGGCAGATATTCCGGTAAAAGTACTATATGGCATGGAAGGATTATTGGAAATTGCAGTAATTCCTAAAGTGGAAGTTTTGGTGACTGCCATTATGGGGATGATTGGAATTCGTCCAACCATTGCTGCTATTGAAGCAGGAAAGGACATTGCACTGGCAAATAAGGAAACACTGGTAACGGCAGGGCACATTATTATGCCTTTAGCAAAGAAAAAGAAGGTACAGATTCTTCCGGTGGACAGCGAACACAGTGCTATTTTTCAGTGCTTGCAGGGTGGGAAAAAGGAGCAGGTCAATAAACTTTTGTTAACTGCTTCCGGTGGTCCTTTCCGAGGAAGAAAGAGGGAAGAACTGGCGGATATTCAAGTAGAGGATGCTTTAAAACATCCCAACTGGGCAATGGGAAGAAAAATTACCATTGATTCCTCTACACTGGTAAATAAAGGGTTAGAAGTTATGGAGGCTAAGTGGCTGTTTGATGTTAAGCTGGATCAAATTGAAGTGGTAGTACATCCCCAAAGTGTGATTCATTCTATGGTGGAATATGAGGATGGTGCTGTGATAGCACAGCTTGGTACACCAGATATGAAGCTGCCTATTCAATATGCCTTGTATTATCCGGACAGAAAGTTTCTGGCAGGAGAACGGTTGGATTTTGCAAAATTAAGTTCTATGACCTTTGAAAAGCCGGATATAGAAACTTTTCGAGGTTTAAAGCTGGCATTGGAAGCAGCTAAAATGGGCGGCTCTATGCCCACTGTTTATAATGCTGCCAATGAGCTGGCAGTGGCCAAGTTTTTGAACCGAAGGATAAAGTACTTGCAGATTGCAGAAATTATCGAGGCATGTATGAAGGAACACAAGATAAAAGAAAATCCGTCGGTAGATGAGATTTTGGAAGTGGAAAAATCTGTATATGAAATGATTGAGAGCAGGTGGTAGAGTGAAGATAGTTTGGTCGTTAATTATATTTAGTGTTGTAGTTATTATACATGAATTGGGACATTTTCTTCTGGCAAAGAAGAATGGCATTTGTGTAACTCAGTTTTCTATAGGAATGGGACCGAGAATTGTACATTTCCAAAAAGGAGAAACGGAATACTGTATTAAATTATTGCCTTTTGGCGGTTCTTGCATGATGCTTGGGGAAGATGGTATGGCAACAGAGGAAGATTACGATAAATCCCGTTCTTTTCAGGAAAAATCCGTGTGGGCGAGAATCTCTGTGATTGCAGCAGGGCCAATTTTCAATTTTATTCTTGCCTTTGTTTTTTCCGTTATCTTAATTGGCTGTATCGGATATGATGCTCCCATCGTAGGTGAAGTCATAGAAGGCTATCCAATGGAGGAAGCTGGCTTACAGGCGGGAGATAAAATTGTAAAGTTAAATAACGAATCCGTAAAGATTTACCGAGAAGTAAGTATGTTTATGCAGCTTAATGGCGGTGATGAAATCCAACTTACCTATGAGAGAAATGGTGAAAAGCATACAGTAAGCATTACACCAAGGTATGATGAGGATGCCGGCTATTATCTGATGGGAATGCGTTCTGATGGCAGGATTAAAGGCAACGCGTTCAACACATTAAAATACAGCGTATATGAAGTTCGCTGGTGGATTAAATATGTATTTAAAAGCCTTGGTATGCTTGTGACCGGTCAGGTAAAAGCTACCGAATTGCAGGGACCGGTAGGCATCGTAAATGTGATCAGTGATACTTATGAAGAAAGCAGCAAATATGGAACTTTTACGGTGGTGATGAGTATGTTGAATTTCTCCATTCTTTTAAGTGCAAACTTAGGCGTAATGAATTTACTTCCATTGCCGGCATTGGATGGGGGAAGATTAGTATTTCTTATTATCGAGGCCATCCGGGGGAAGAAAATACCTCCCGAAAAAGAAGGCATGGTGCATTTTGTGGGCATCGTACTATTGATGGCACTAATGGTTTTTGTTATGATTAATGATATCAAAAGGATTTTGTAGAGGTTGATAGAATGCATAGAGAGAGCACAAAAGTAATTCAGATCGGAAACCGGAAAATAGGCGGTGGAAATCCTATCTTAATTCAATCCATGACAAATACGAAAACGGAGGATGTGGAAGCAACCGCAGCTCAAATACAGGAATTGACTAAGGCAGGTTGTGAAATTATTCGCTGTGCAGTTCCTACCATGGAGGCAGCAAAAGCAATTAAAGAGATTAAGAAGAAGATTTCCATTCCGTTGGTTGCCGATATCCATTTTGATTATCGTCTTGCTATTGCGGCAATAGAGCATGGTGCGGACAAAATCAGGATTAATCCGGGAAACATTGGTTCGAAAGAGAACATTCGGGCAGTGGTGGAAAAAGCAAAAGAGAAAAATATTCCGATCCGGGTGGGAGTAAATAGTGGTTCTTTGGAAAAGGAATATCTGGAAAAATACGGAAAAGTGACAGCGAAAGGCATTGTGGAAAGTGCCATGGCAAAAGTGAAGATGATTGAGGAATTTGATTATGATAATTTAGTGATCAGTATCAAGTCCTCTAATGTGCCAATGTGTGTAGAGGCCCATCAGGAGCTTGCCAAAGTAACAAACTATCCGCTACATATTGGAATTACGGAATCAGGTACCTTGTTTTCCGGAAATATAAAATCCTCTGTTGGACTTGGAATTTTATTATATCAGGGCATTGGCGATACCATGCGTGTGTCATTGACCGGTAATCCGGTGGAGGAGATTAAGACGGCAAAGATGATTCTGAAGTCTTTGGGGCTTAGAAAGGGCGGTATAGAGATTGTGTCCTGTCCCACCTGCGGCAGAACTCAGATTGATCTGATTGGTCTTGCCAATGCGGTGGAGGCTATGACAGCTGATTTTGATTTAGATATTAAGGTGGCGGTTATGGGCTGTGTAGTAAATGGACCGGGCGAAGCGAAGGAAGCGGATATTGGTATAGCGGGCGGAAAAGGCGAAGGCCTGATTATAAAAAAAGGAGAAATTATCCGCAAGGTAAAAGAAGAAGAATTACTGGACGCATTACGATTGGAATTAGAAAACTGGGGGAAATAGCGATGGCAAGTGCATTTTATGAAGTATTTCCAAAATTAAAAATTTCTCAGGAATTACAGGATATTTTTGCAGAGGTGGTTGTGACTAAGGTTACGACCACCTCTGCCCGTGATTTTATCCGTGTATATATAGAAAGCGGGCGCTTAATCGAAAAGAAGTATGTTTTTATGATGGAAGAAACTATAAAAAACCAACTGTTTCGCAGAGGAAATGTTCGGATTAAAATATATGAAAAATTTCATCTTTCCAGTCAGTATACACCGGAAAATTTGTTAGAGGCATATAGTGACAGCATTTTAGAAGAGTTAAAGGCATACAGCCGTATAGAATATCAGCTGTTTAAAAATGCCGCTTACCGGATGCGGGAGGAAAATATACTGGAATTTCAGGTGGAAGCTACCGAAATAACCAGAGAAAAGGTGCCGGAACTGGAGCGTATTCTTGATAAAGTGTTAAATGAGCGGTGCGGGCTTCAAACGGAGATTCATATGCAGATAACGGAGAAAGATATTTCTTTGGTCACTAAGGAAGATGATTTGCGTATTTCTATGGAAATACAGAGGATTATTGATAATTCTTCTTTGGGCGGACAAGCAAAAGGGGAGGCGGCAGAGAAGAAAGCAGGAATACCAACAGATAACATTAAAAATGCGATACCGGAGAAAAAAGCCCAATCTGTTTCAGTGAAAAAAGAACCGGAAGGAGAGGGAAAAAAGTCTTTTGTGCGAAAAAGCAGTTCTTATGGTGGTTATGGCAAAAAAGAAGAGGATCCAGATGTGATTTATGGAAGAAATATCCTTGATGAGGAATGTGTGGAAATTCGTTCTATTGACGGAGAAATCGGAGAGGTGGTTATCCGGGGAAAGGTTCTGGAGATCACGGAACGTCCTATTCGTAATGAAAAAACAATACTTTGCTTTAGTATTACAGATTTTACCGATACCATTGTGGTAAAAATGTTTTGCCGTAATGAACAGTTGGCGGCAATTAAGGAAGGTGTCAGTAAAGGTGCCTTTTTAAAGGTAAAAGGTGTTACCACGATTGACCGATTTGACAGTGAACTTACCATTGCGTCTGTAGTCGGAATTAAAAAAATTGGAGATTTTACCGTATCCAGAGAAGATAATTCGCTGGAAAAGAGAGTGGAGCTGCACTGCCATACTAAGATGAGCGATATGGACGGGGTATCTGATGTGAAAGATATTATCAGACGCGCTATGAAATGGGGGCATAAGGCCATTGCAATTACCGATCATGGTGTGGTGCAGGCATTTCCGGATGCAAATCATGCAGTGCCTCATGACAGTGATTTTAAAGTAATCTACGGTGTGGAAGCTTATTTAGTGGATGATTTAAAAGAGATTGTAGAGCACTCTAAAAATCAGGATCTGCATGGCAGATTTGTGGTATTTGATTTGGAAACTACAGGTTTTTCTCCAGAGAAAAATAAAATTATTGAAATTGGTGCGGTGCTGGTGGAAAATGGAATCATTACGGATCGATTCAGTACCTTTGTAAATCCCAAGGAACCGATACCGTTTAAAATAGAAAAATTAACGGGAATCAGTGACAATATGGTAATTGATGCACCGGAAATTAAGGAAGTCCTTCCTAAATTTTTGGAATTTTGTGGAGATGCCGTACTGGTTGCCCACAATGCCTCCTTTGACATGAGTTTTATTAAAAAGAACTGTGAAAATTTAGGAATAGAGAGAACATTTACCAGTATGGATACGGTTGCACTGGCAAGAATGCTGCTGCCGGCACTTAATAAACATACATTGGATGCAGTGGCAAAGGTGTTAGGTGTATCATTAGAAAATCACCACAGAGCTGTGGATGACGCAGAGGCAACTGCCCATATTTTTGTAAAGTTCATCCCAATGTTAGAGGAACGAGATGTAAGCACATTAGACGATGTAAATAAAATCTCTATTCTTTCCGAAAAAAAAGTAAAAAAGCTGCCATACTACCATGCCATCATCCTTGCACAAAATGAAGTGGGACGTGTGAATTTATATCGTTTAATTTCCTATTCTCACTTAAATTACTTTAACCGAAAGCCAAGAATTCCAAAGTCGGTGTACATGAAGTATTCGGAAGGTTTACTGATCGGTTCTGCCTGTGAAGCGGGAGAACTATATCAGGCAATTTTGTCGGGAAGACCTCAGGAGGAGATTACAAGGCTGGTGGAATTTTATGATTATCTGGAGATTCAGCCATTGGGAAACAATATGTTCATGCTGGAAAGTGATAAAGCTCCGGTGGATACGGTGGAAGAATTAATCGAAATAAACAAAAAAATCGTAAAACTTGGTGAAGAATTTAACAAACTTGTGGTGGCTACCTGCGATGTACATTTCTTAGACCCGGAAGATGAAGTATACCGTCGTATTATTATGGCAGGAAACGGATTTAAGGATGCAGACAATCAGGCACCTTTATTCTTGCGGACCACAGAGGAAATGCTCAATGAATTTATGTATCTTGGAGAAGAAAAAGCAAAGGAAGTTGTAATCACCAACACCAACAAAATTGCAGATATGATCGATAAGATTTCACCGGTACGTCCTGATAAATGTCCTCCTGTGATACCTGACTCAGATAAAATGCTTCGTAATATTTGCTATGATAAGGCTACAGAGATTTACGGTGAAAATTTGCCGGAAATCGTTAAGGAGCGTTTGGAGAGAGAACTAAATTCTATTATCAGCAATGGATTTGCGGTGATGTATATTATTGCTCAAAAGTTGGTGTGGAAGTCAAATGAGGACGGCTATTTGGTAGGCTCCCGTGGTTCGGTGGGTTCCTCTTTTGTTGCAACCATGTCAGGTATTACAGAGGTAAATCCACTGCCGCCTCATTACATCTGCAAGAAATGTCATTATAGTGATTTTGATTCTGAGGAAGTAAAAAAGTATGCCGGAGCAGCCGGATGTGATATGCCGGATAGAAATTGCCCGGTGTGTGGAGAGCCTTTGATCAAAGAAGGATTTGATATTCCCTTTGAAACTTTCTTGGGATTTAAAGGAAACAAGGAGCCGGATATTGACCTTAACTTTTCTGGAGATTATCAGGGAAAGGCACACCGTTATACAGAAGTAATTTTCGGTGAGGGACAGACGTTCCGGGCGGGAACCATTGGTACCCTGGCGGATAAGACAGCCTTTGGTTATGTGAAGAATTATTATGAAGAGAGGGGACAGCGGAAAAGAAATTGCGAGATATCCAGAATTGTGGAAGGGTGTACGGGAATACGAAGGACTACCGGCCAGCATCCGGGCGGTATTATTGTATTGCCTTTAGGAGAAGAAATTTATTCCTTTACACCGGTGCAGCATCCGGCAAATGATATGACAACAGACATTGTCACCACCCATTTTGATTACCATTCCATTGACCATAATCTGTTGAAGCTGGATATATTGGGACACGACGATCCAACCATGATTCGAATGTTGGAAGATTTGACCGGAATTGATGCTAAAAAGATTCCGTTGGATGATCCCAATGTCATGTCTCTGTTCCAAAGCACCAAGGCGCTGAATATTCAACCTGAGGATATTGGTGGCTGCCCGCTGGGGTCTCTTGGAATACCGGAATTTGGCACAGATTTCGTTATACAGATGCTTGTGGATACTAAGCCAAAGAGTTTTTCCGATTTAGTACGTATCTCGGGACTTTCCCACGGAACGGATGTGTGGCTGGGAAATGCTCAGACACTGATTGAAGAGGGAAAAGCAACCATTTCCACTGCGATTTGTACTCGTGATGACATTATGACCTATTTGATTTATCAGGGCGTAGAAAGTGAATTATCCTTTACCATTATGGAAAGTGTACGTAAAGGAAAAGGACTGAAACCGGAATGGGAAGCCGTTATGAAAGAAAATGGAGTGCCTGACTGGTATATCTGGTCCTGTAAGAAGATTAAGTATATGTTTCCAAAGGCGCATGCGGTGGCATATGTTACCATGGCATGGAGAATCGCCTACTGTAAAATCTTCTATCCCTTGGCATATTACGCGGCATTTTTCAGTATTCGTGCTACAGCTTTTAGTTATGAATTAATGTGTCAGGGAAAAGAAAAATTAAATTATTTTATTGAAGATTACAATAAGCGGAAGGATACCTTGTCCAAAAAAGAACAGGATACGCTGAAAGATATGAAAATTGTGCAGGAAATGTATGCCAGAGGTCTGGAATTTCACCCCTTGGATATTTATAAGGCAAAAGCCAGAGAGTTCCAAATCATTGATGGAAAGCTAATGCCAGCCCTTAGTACCGTGGAAGGGCTGGGAGATAAGGCGGCCGATGCGGTGGAAGAAGCGGCAAAACAGGGAGCTTTCTTGTCAAAAGATGATTTTAGACAGCGTACTAAGGTCAGTAAAACAGTGATAGATTTAATGTCAGACCTTGGCATTTTGGATGATCTGCCGGAAAGCAACCAGCTTTCATTATTTGATGTGATTTAAATAACATAGGGCACTCATGGCATAGATGCCGGCACCTAAGCATAAGGTGTCGGTGTCTATTTTAAATTTGGGACTGTGCAGCGGATAAATGGTGTCCTTTTTCTCATTGTAGTTGCCCAGCCAAAAGAAATAGGAGGGCGCATAGTCAGCAAAAGTGCTGAAATCATCCCCAGCGGTGGAAGGAAGTGGTTCTGTATAAGGGATGGATAATAATTCGGCAGCTTTTACAGCATAGAGGTACAAATTTTCATCATTAATCACTGCACTGTGTAAAGGAATGTAATCGATTTCAGCTTGAACCTGATAGGCGCCTGCAATCTGAGTTACAATGTCTTTAAAACGTTTTTCGATGAACTGTTCCATCTCTTTGCTGTAACAGCGGCAGGTGCCAGCCATCTCCACAACTTCAGGATTAACATTAAAGGTCATACCTTCTCCGCCATGAATACTGCATACAGAAACTACACATGCCTGAGTTGGGGGCACGTTTCTGCTGGTAATGGTCTGCAATCCCTGAATAATGGCAGAAGCAGCAACAATGCTGTCAATGTTAGATTCTGGGATGGCACCATGCCCACCTTTGCCGGTAAGGGTAATCTTAAATTTGTGGACCGCTGCCATAATACCATGGGTTTTTAAACCCAGAACACCGCTTTTTACAGTGGGTGCATTGTGGAGACCGAAGATGGCATCTACATGGGGAAATTCCATACAGCCTTTTTGAATAAAATATTCTGCACCGCCGGCACCTTCTTCCGCTGGTTGAAAAATGAATTTGATGTCACCAGAAAAGCAGTCTGTCATTCCACTTAAAATAGAAGCAGCGCCTAACAGACAAGAAATATGACCATCGTGGCCGCAGGCATGGGAAATTCCGTCGGTCAGGGAAGGGAAGCTGCAGCTGCTTTGTTCTTGAATAGGCAGTGCGTCAATATCTGCACGCAAAGCTACACATTTTCCGCTGCCGGTGCCATGCAG
The DNA here is from genome assembly GCA_949289145.1 of uncultured Eubacteriales bacterium. Taxonomy (GTDB): domain Bacteria; phylum Bacillota; class Clostridia; order Lachnospirales; family Lachnospiraceae; genus RUG11237. The sequence goes on from CASEML010000078.1 coordinate 33,695, forward strand.
CAGTCCCACAACACCTGTAGGGCTGGTGATATCTGTAATTTCAATTCCCAAACCAGTAAGTATAGTTTTAATATATTCTGTGGTGTTCAATTCCTGAAAACTTAATTCTGGATGCTGATGCAGAAAGGTATAATGTTTGAATAGCTCATTTTGAATTGCCTGCATTTTTTGCTTAACCATTATAGTATCAACCATAACCAATATCCTCCATAAAAAAATATATAGAAAAATTAAGAAAAACAATGTAATATAGTATATTATATCACAAAGCTGGGAGATAAGAAGATGAATTTAGGAGAGCAGATAATTAACACCACAATAGACTTGTTTAATGAAAAGGGATACAGATTCCGATTAGATGATATTGCAGAACAGCTACTTATCAGTAAAAAAACTATTTATACTCAGTTTAAGGACAAAGAAACTTTGTTTATGGAGGTGATCCGTTATTGCGGTAGAGAGGCAGCAAATACACAGCGCAAGATATTGGAGAATAAAAAGGAAAGTTATACGGAAAAAGTCAGACAATTACTTGCAGTATGGCCGGAGCAGTATCGAAGGCTGAATCAAAAGAAGATGATAGGACTGAGAGTTCAAAATCCGAAAATTGCTAAAAAGGCAAAAGAGTATTATGACGAAGAATGGGCATTAATTGAGGGGGCTTTAAAAGAAGCGGTGCTCCATGGAGAAGTGATTCATATCTCGAGCCATCTAATCCGCACCATGTTGGAGGCTACCTTAGAAAGAAGTGTTACAGAGGCAGTATTGCAAGGGCAGGAAAAAATGGACGAAAATATAAGAAAAGATGTTGTCCGCATACTGATGAATGGTATCGAAATTGTGTAAATAATAGGATTCCGGAGTCAAAAGTCATACCGGAATCCTATAGGATAAGAAAAGGGAAAAAGCGGCTTTTCTATGTGTTATAAGTCTAACATCTGTGCCAAAGTGAAAGAAGGCAATCTGGAAGTCTCGTATAAATCATAGACAGAATCCCACTGTTGTGTCTGCTCTTTGGCATCTTCATTTTCTTTTGTTTGGGAAGAAAGAATTTTTTCAAATAATAAAAGAAATTCTAAATAATCCTCATAGGTAAATGAAAAGGTTGCAGCATTGTCTATAGGATCACCAGCCTGCTTTGGCAACTGTACGGTGTTTGATGACTGTGTAGCTGCTGGCAGCGCGGTGTTTGGAACCTCCACGCCCTGATTCATATAATTTATTACCTTTACCACATAATTTTGGGTTTCTTCAAAAGGCGGAATTCCACCGTATTTTTTCACATTATTGCTTCCGGCATTGTAAGCCGCCAGTGCATAGGATATATTGCCGTTATATTGGTCTAAAAGTTCCGCAATATATTTGGCGCCGCCCATAATGTTTTGTTCCGCATCGAAGGAATCCGTTACACCTAAAGAAGCGGCAGTTGCGGGCATTAGCTGCATAATCCCCTGGGCACCGCATTTAGAAACTGCATTAGCATTAAAATTTGATTCTTGTTTGCCGATGGCTTTTAATAAATTTACTGGAACCTGATAGGTATCGGCAGCTTTTTGGAAGATACTGTCTAAAGACTGATTTTCTCCAAGAAAGGATGAAAAGTCAGAAACAGTGGATGTGGACTGGACTGCGGTATTTGCTGTATCACTGGTAATTGCATTTACTGCGTATATCATAATATTTCCCCCTAAGTATTCTATAGTTCAGTTCATTGCTTCTAATAGTATACCATAAGAAAAAAGTGCTTACAACTATTTATTGCACCGTTATTTTAAGTGTGTTAAAATTTTGAAAGACTAGAAAGAAAAGAGGATGATTATGATAAAGGCAGTGAAAGTAAAGGATGTTGTTATCGGAGAGGGAGTACCGAAAATCTGTGTTCCCATTGTAGCCTTTGATGAACAAAATATACTGGAAGAAGCCCAAAAAGCAGAAAAATCTATGGCAGATATGGTGGAGTGGAGAGCGGATTTCTGGGAATTTTGTAAAAGTTCTCAAGCAACAGAGCAGCTTCTTGGAAAATTACAGGAAATTCTTAAAACGAAGCCGCTGCTTTTTACCATTCGTACTCATGGGGAAGGCGGTGAATTTGCAGGCACTTTGGAGGAATATGAGAAACTTGTCTGTATTGCAGCCAAAACAGTTGATTTGGTAGATATAGAAGTGTTCATGGAAGGACTTTCGGCAAAAGAGCTGATTGCGCGATGTCAGAAAGAGGGTTGTAAGGTAGTTGCATCTAACCACGAATTTCATAAGACGCCCAAACAGGAAGAAATTGTAATGCGTTTGCGGCATATGCAGGAGATAGGAGCGGATATTTTGAAAATTGCCGTGATGCCGGAGTGTAGAAAAGATGTGCTGACGCTTCTTTCTGCCACAGAAGAGATGGTGAGTGAATACGCAGTAAAGCCGGTAATAACCATGTCTATGGCAGGCTTAGGGGCAATCAGCCGTATGTCAGGTGAAATTTTTGGCTCTGCTGTTACCTTTGGAAGCATGGAAGCGGCATCGGCACCGGGGCAGCTGCAGTTGGCAGACTTAAGAAACGTGTTGGAAATTATACATAACAGTAAGGAGCATTCCTGTAATTCAGAAATAATGCCAATTGAATAAAAGAAAACCTCGAAGTACAATTAAGGTGTTCATCTTGGCGGATGAAAAAACACTTTAACAATACTGGAGGTTTTCAATAATGAATTTAACACAGAA
>CASEML010000079.1 GCA_949289145.1 uncultured Eubacteriales bacterium
CACCGCACGTAAGAGGCCGGAATAAGGTCGATAAGTGCCCATAGAGAGGCTCCTTGGTCAAGCGGTTAAGACATCGCCCTTTCACGGCGGTAACACGGGTTCGATTCCCGTAGGAGTCATTCATCAGTTTATTTGGTATGCCGATGTGGCTCAATTGGCAGAGCAGCTGATTTGTAATCAGCAGGTTATCGGTTCGAGTCCGATCATCGGCTTTTTAAACTGGCTATGGACCTTTAGCTCAGTTGGTTAGAGCAACCGGCTCATAACCGGTCGGTCCCGGGTTCGAGTCCCAGAAGGTCCACTTTGATTTATTTTAAATTTTATTATGGCCTAGTGGCTCAGTTGGTTAGAGCGCCGCCCTGTCACGGCGGAGGTCGAGGGTTCGAGTCCCTTCTGGGTCGTTTGCATGGGTTGTATACATAATTATACATGCATATGGGATCTTAGCTCAGCTGGGAGAGCATCTGCCTTACAAGCAGAGGGTCACAGGTTCAAGCCCTGTAGGTCCCATTATAATCGAAAGATTATAAACTATTTACATATGCCGGCGTGGCGGAACTGGCAGACGCACAGGACTTAAAATCCTGCGGGACTTATACTCCCGTACCGGTTCGATTCCGGTCGCCGGCATTATTTGTAAAGCATAATTTAATAAGTGGGTTTAGCTCAGCTGGATAGAGCGTTTGGCTACGGACCAAAAGGCCGGGGGTTCGAATCCTCTAACCCACAGTATAGAAAGCTTGAAAATCCTTCAAGCTTTTTTGTTTTCTAAAAACTATTTACATATTTATAAAAAGTGGTAAAATGAAAAGAAAACTAGTTCATCGTATAAGGAGGCAATCAATATGCAACAGATTATATATGATGCAACAAAAATAAAAGTATATGAGGCGCTGGAAAAATGGTGTCAGTTGGCAAAAAAGGATAAAGATTTTCTTACTGGATTTTGGAAAAGAATATTGGAAAATCAGGAAGTATATCAGGAATTTGTATATTACTTGGAACATCATGAACTGATAGCACAGTATATGGTTAGGGGATATTCCATGATAGATTTGTATGTATGTCAAATGGATCGGTACAATATTCAGCATGATATTGGAAAAAATGATATTAGATGCAATAAAGAAAAAATGGTGCTACAGGCATTTGATGTGATGTTGAAAATGTCGGAAAATCCAGATGAAATTATAAAAAAATTGCAATCAGGAGAAGGTATGGATAAAATGTAGGTAGGAGGACAGAATGAACAAAACTAAGTTTTTAGAGGGGCTGAAAGAGGCATTGCAAGGAGAATTGAGTGCAGCAGAACTAAACAATCAGCTTTTATACTATGAAAGATACATTGATGAAGAATTAAGAAAAGGCAGAACAGAAAAAGATATTTTTGACGAATTGGGGGCGCCCAGATTAATTGCGAGAACTATTATTGAAACTAAGGGGAATAAGATATTCTATGATGCTGACTATTATGAGGAAAAAGAAAAGAAGGTAGATCAGAAAAGAAAAAAGAAAAGTCAGTTTGAATTTCGCATGAATGGGATGTTAGCATTAATTATTGGAATAGTTGCTATTTTTTTAGTTATTTCAGTAATATTCAGTCTTGTTAGCGTGTTGGCACCAATTCTGATACCTATTTTTTTGGTTATCCTTATAATTTCATTTTTTCAGAAAAGGCGTTAAAAAAAAGCAAGTGCAGTAGATGATTGGCACTTGCTTTTTTAAGATATAAATTATAAAAATTAATAAGTATGATTTTTGAATTGGAAATTGTTATAAAGTCATAATAAGAAGCGTGGGGGAGCCACGCTTCTTGATGAGGGGAGTATAAATAATTAATAAGGGGTTATAAAATATAAAAAGAATTTTTGAAGGGTTAATTCTTCTTACACAGATAATTTATCATATTATGTCGAAAAAAGCAATAGCAAAATAGAAAAAATGTGAAAAAAATTGAGGAAAAAGTACTAGAATAGTTTTGCGACCTTGAGAGATACTAGATTTGTAATATAAATTCAATGAAATTCAGGAGGGCTTAAAAATGGCTAAAAATGCAAATAACGCATCAAACACATCAAACGCAAGCAACGCACAGAACTATTCTAACAAAAATAAAGCACAGAACAGTTCTCAGAATCAGAGTGCATCCAATGCATCTAATGAATCAAACGAATCAGATGCAACTAACGCTTCTAAATAAGCAGTAATTTTTAAAACCTTAAAATTTTGGAAAAGACAAATTCTGAAATTTAAGAAAGATGAGCATAGGAATGGAATAAAATTTTCTTATTCCATTCTTATGCAAAAAATAATAAGTACATAAAATGTATCCGCAGAAGAAAGGAACCATTGGGCGAATGCACACATATAATATACTAGGAAAAAAAAGCAGGTGAGTATATGAGTATGGAGGCAATTTACCCAAAGGAATTAGATGGTTATATAAATGATGGCCGTACTATGATCATTGATTTGAGAGAAAGAGAGGAATACAAAGAAAAGCATATTAAAGGGGCATACAACATACCATATGAGACAGAAGGAGCAAGGCTGCTTCAGCTTCCAAAAGGAAGAACATATATTCTTTATTGTGAAAGGGGAACCACCAGTTTTAAGGCAGCACGGGAAATGAGCAGTAAGGGGTATCATGTTAAGAGCCTTATGAATGGGATTAATATGTATAAGGGTAAGCATTTGGTAAGAAAAAATGAGAATTATTATTGACATGGACACTTTGACATTTTACTATTAAAGATAGAAAATGAAAAGGAGATACTATGGAAATAATGAAATTAATTGCGCCATGTCATTTTGGCGTGGAAGCAGTGTTGAAAAAGGAGATTTATGATCTGGGTTATGAAATTGAATCGGTGGAAGATGGAAAAGTAACCTTTATCGGTGATGCTGAAGCAGTTTGTCGGGCAAATATTTTTTTACGAACAGCGGGAAGAATATTGATCCGTGTTGGGAAGTTCAAGGCAGAAACTTTTGAGGAACTGTTTCAAGGAACCAAAGCAATTCCATGGGAGGAATATATTCCCCCAAATGGAAAGTTTTGGGTTGCAAAAGCAACCTCTATTAAAAGCAAACTTTTCAGCAGCTCCGATATTCAATCGATTATGAAAAAAGCAATGGTAGAACGAATGAAGCAGAAATTTCATACTCAATGGTTTGATGAGGATGGAGAAAGTTATCCGGTGAGGGTATTCATTTATAAAGACCAGGTAGTGATAGGGCTAGATACTACAGGGGAATCATTACATAAAAGAGGTTATCGCAAATTGACCAGCAAAGCACCGATTGCAGAGAATCTGGCTTCCGCCTTGATTTCCCTGACACCGTGGCATAAAGACAGAATTTTGGTGGATCCATTTTGCGGAAGTGGAACCATACCCATTGAGGCTGCAATGAAAGCAGCAAATATAGCACCAGGTATGAATCGTGAGTTTACAGCACAAAAATGGGAAAACATCATTGACAGGAAGCTGTGGTACGAGGCGATAGATGAAGCAAATGACATGATAGATAATAATATAGAAACGGATATACAGGCATTTGACATAGATGGAAAAATTGTAAGGGCAGCAAGAGAAAATGCAAAATTAGCAGGAGTTGATCATCTGATTCATTTTCAGGAGCGTCCTATAAGTCAGTTAAATCATCCGAAAAAATATGGCTTTATTATTACAAACCCGCCGTATGGGGAACGCTTAGAGGACAAGGCAGCCTTGCCGCCCATTTATAAAGAAATTGGAAGTGCTATGAAGCGGCTGGATACTTGGAGTGTATATCTGATTACCAGCTATGATGAGACTGAAAAATATATTGGAAGAAAAGCAGATAAAAACAGAAAAATTTATAATGGTATGATGAAAACTTATTATTATCAATTTTTAGGACCAAAACCGCCGGCAAAGAAGAAACAATAGGAACAGTCAGAGCGGCAGTTATGAGGGAGTAAATGAAAAGATTTCGTAAATACATAATAATGTTCTTGATGGTAACAGGAGTTTATTTTAGTAAAAATATACTCTTTTCTTATGATGGACAGATTGTAAAAAATGAAAAATATTTGATTGAAAAAGAAAATTGGGACGATTTGGTGGTGCGTCATGTGAACGCAGAGCATATTGGTTTGTGGGTTAATGGAAAACAGGTTGATACAGATCAGATATTTATGCAGAAGAATAGAGAACTGATGATTCCCGCTAGTATTTTGGGAGAAACATTTAACTGTGCGGTGCATTTGTATAATAATACTAAACTTGTATTAGAGAGATACCAGACTACCGTAGAATTTATTAAAGACACCACGGATTATTATGTAAATGGTGAACAAAAATCCACAATGCTGCCTATGGTGCAGATTGAAAAGGAGTATTATCTTCCACTAAATGAGGCAGCAAAATCTTTAGGATATGATTTTACATGGAACGGAGAAGAAAACAATGCTGTTTTATTTAATGAAAATCAGAGTGAGCAAATAGTACCATATAAATATGATTTGAGGGAGATGGAACGAGCTCCTTTTATTAAAAACCAGGGAGCCTTTGGGACTTGCTGGGCAGTTGCGTCAATTACAGCGGTAGAATCCAGTCTTATGCCAGAAGAAAGCCTGATTCTAGCTCCTGACCATATGAACCATAGAAACAGCTTTTCCAACCACAGCGATGAAGGTGGGGAATATGCCATGGCGGTGGCTTACCTTACCGCATGGCAGGGACCGGTGCTGGAGGAAGATGATCCTTATGGAGACGAAATATCCCCGGACGATTTAAAACCAGTAAAGCATGTGCAGGAAGCAAGATTTATTGAGTCTAAAAATTATACTAGAATCAAAGAAATGGTATACAAATATGGAGGGGTGGAATCCTCTATTTATTCATCCATTAAAAGCAACACATATCGTTCTATTTATTTTAACCGGGAAAATTCAGCTTACTGCTATATTGGAGAGGAAAAACCCAATCATGAGGTTGTGATCATTGGGTGGGATGACAGTTATTCCAAAGACAACTTTAATATGGAAGTGGAAGGGGATGGAGCTTTTATCTGCCAGAACAGCTGGGGAGAAGAATTTGGAGAAGATGGTATTTTTTATGTGTCTTATTATGACACTAATATTGGAATTTACAATGTAGCATACACCAAAGTAGAGGAAACTGATAATTATGATCATATTTATCAGTCTGACTTATGCGGCTGGGTTGGTCAATTAGGATATGAACGGGAGAAGGCATTCTTTGCAAATGTATATACTGCAGAAAGTAACGAAACGCTAGAAGCAGTAGGCTTTTATGCCTTGGGAAAAGATACAGAGTATAAAATTTATGTGGTAGAAGAGTTTGAGGATGAAGGTTCTCTGAATAAAAGAAAATTAGTTAAAACAGGATATTTTGAGGATGCTGGTTATTATACAGTAAAGGTGCCGGAAGCTTTAGAACTTCCTAGAGGGAGAAAATACGCAGTCATTATAGAAATCTTTACTCCTAGTTCCGTTCATCCGGTAGCAATAGAATTTCAAGCGGGAGAAACCACAAAAAGCGTAGATATTACCGATGGAGAAGGCTATATCAGTCTGGGCGGAACCACATGGGAGAATGTGGAAGAAAAACAAAACTGCAACTTATGTCTTAAGGTATACACAAATAATAATTAGTATGGTAAAATAGAAAAATAAAAAAACAGGAGTGGAGTGAAATGAAAGATCCCCATGCACATTTGCTGGCAGCAGCCAGCGTCATTGTTTGCAGTATTGTCGTGTTTGCTTTTTTCGGGGCATCGAAAGAGGAGTTTGTAACATTTGCGGAAACAAGGGAAACCATCAGCACCTTTGCAGGCGTTAGTTTGTATGATAATTTGGAGGCGCTTGCAGACGAGAAGCGTGCGGAAGTGGAAGCAGAGGTAAAGAAGTATTTGCGGGTGTATCTGCCGGATAATATAAAGGAATCTGATATAGAAATTAGTGCAGATTATGTGAACCGTATATTGAATATTGTAATTTCTAATGTTGATGAAGAGTATTTGAAAACGCCTCCGATTGTGGGAAGTTGTAATCATATCGCGGATGTGAGTTGGTGGGCAGAGTCAGGTAAGGCATATATTGAACTGCATTTAGATGGGGTATATGAGTATGAGGCTGTATGTGAAGGCAATCAGTTGAAAGTAAAATTTATCAGCCCGAAAGAAATTTATGATAAGGTGGTTGTAATAGATGCAGGCCATGGAGGCTCTCAACCCGGAACCAATCGAAATAATGTACTGGAAAAAGATATTACACTGGATATTGTTTTATATTTGAAAGAATTGCTTGATAAAAGTGATATAAGAGTTTATTATACAAGAGAAGATGATTCGAACCCTTCCTTTGATGATCGTGTGCAGCTTGCAAACCAAATGGATGCAGATTATTTTGTGAGTGTACATATTAATGCAGATGAAAGGAGCAGGGATTCCAGCGGTACGGAAGCACTTTATTATACAGAGGATGAAAGAAGCAGAGAATTTGCACAGATATGTGCCGATCAGGTATCTGCCAGTTTAAACAGTAAAAATCGCGGCATAACCAACGGAGATAGCATTTACATTGTAAGAAGTTCCAAAGTACCGGTTGCATTAATCGAAGTTGGATTTTTAAGCAACAATGCAGAATTTAATTTGTTGTGTTCAGACGCTTATAAGAAAAAAGCTGCAGAGGGAATTTATAATGCAATACTAAAAGCATATGAAAGCAAAGAAAAAGCATAAAGGAAAGATAAAATGAAGAAAAAAATTATATTTGCCACAGGAAACTCAGGCAAAATGAAAGAAATAAAGTCGGTGTTTTCTGATTTTGACGGTGAAATTTTATCCATGAAAGAGGCAGGAGTTTTCTTGGATATAGAAGAAAATGGGACAAGCTTTGAAGAAAATGCATTGCTCAAGGCAAAAGCAGTCTGGAATCAAACCGGGGCTATTGTACTTGCAGACGATTCCGGGTTAGAGGTGGATTATTTAAACAAAGAGCCCGGCATTTATTCGGCAAGATATTTGGGAGAAGATACCCCTTATGATGTGAAAAATAAAAATATTATAGACCGTCTTGCAGGAGTACCGAAAGAACAGAGAAGTGCACGCTTTGTTTGTGCTATTGCAGCGGTTTTGCCGAATGGCAGTACAAAAGTAGTAAAAAAGACCATAGAGGGATATATCGGATATGAAGAAAAAGGCCACAATGGCTTTGGATACGATCCTATTTTTGTAGTGCCGGAATATGGAAAAACTACAGCAGAATTAACTATGGAAGAAAAGAATCTAATCAGTCATCGCGGAAAAGCGTTACGAAGCATGAAAGAGGAATTAGAAGGAGACATTTAAGATGAGGGTGTTGATAGTCAGCGATACGCATAGACAGCATGGAAATCTGGAACAGGCGCTAAAAGAGGCGGGAAGTATTAATCTTCTGCTTCACCTTGGTGATGCGGAAGGCAGCGAATACTATATCCAGCAAATTGCCGGGTGTCCAGTGGAGATTATCAGCGGTAACAATGATTTTTTCTCTGATTTGGAAAGAGAGAAGGAGATTACCATTGGAAGATATAAAGTTTTGCTGACACACGGACATTATTATTATGTCAGTTTAGGAACGGAAAATATTTTGGAAGAGGGCAGAGCGCGGGGAGTGGATATTGTGATGTTTGGTCATACCCATAGACCGCTGATTGAAATTCATGAGGATATTACGTTGATTAATCCGGGAAGTATTTCTTATCCACGGCAGGAAGGGAAAAAGGCAACTTATATGATTATGGAAATTGATAATCAGGGAGAAGCAAAATTTACTCTTCATACCATAGGGTAACATAAAGAGAGAAAAAACTTGATTTTTCAGTTTTTTCTCCCTTTGTATACTATGGGAAATGTGTGAAAAATTCAAATAATTCAAAAAAATATAAAAATTAAAAAAAAGGTGTTGACATTTGGTTTTTCATGAGATATACTATATCTTGCGTTGAGGAAAGCGCAAAAACAAATAGAGATCTCGGGGTGTGGCTCAGCTTGGCTAGAGCGCCTGGTTTGGGACCAGGAGGTCGCAGGTTCGAATCCTGTCACCCCGACTTTATTATGCGGGTGTAGTTCAATGGTAGAACACTAGCCTTCCAAGCTAGATACGTGGGTTCGATTCCCATCACCCGCTTTACAATTGAATAAATTGTATCATCATAACTATGTGTCTGTAGCTCAGTTGGATAGAGCAACGGCCTTCTAAGCCGTGGGTCGGGGGTTCGAATCCCTCCAGGCACAGTTGTTGTTTGTATCGGCAACAGGAAAAATAACATGGTGGGTATAGCGCAGTTGGTTAGCGCGCCAGATTGTGGCTCTGGAGGCCAAGGGTTCGAATCCCTTTATCC